>JANQRV010000200.1 GCA_028284395.1 Saprospiraceae bacterium | reverse complement strand
AGCATACGGTCAGGGAATGGTAGACGCCCAAGCAGCAGATCCTGATCGCAGGCTCGACTTTATTCACCGGGTTTGGAACACGGATATGGATAAGATCATGAATTATTGGGATGACTATCCCGGATCATTTGAAGCGAGTTTCAAATACGCCAAAGCAAGGCTGTACTCTTCCCCGTATTTAAATTTTGCCGATGGCCACATCGAAGCGATGAAAAAATACGGATTGAAGTCTTGGTGGAATTTGCGCAATGACGACATCTTTGTTCACCGTTGGGGAGATCCGGACTATGTCCGAGCCTTTATCGGTCATTTTCAAAAGGAGCATACCGCGGGCTATTACATGGGATCGGACGGCTACGTTTGGGGGAAGGAGTTCGTCACCAGGCATGCCGGTCTCTCCGGTCAACTCGAGATCAAAAAACACTGGTACAACTTCATGATGTGGGGCAGACTCGGCTATGACAACCGCTTGGGAAAGACTTTTTTCGTCAAAAAAATTCAATCCCATTTTCCCGAAACGGATGCAGAATTACTTTATTCAACCTGGAGCACGGCCTCTAAGGTCATTCCGCAGGTAAATGTGTTCCACTGGCGCGACTGGGATTACATGTGGTCGGTCGAAGGCTGTATCGGCGAACGGCTGCACTTTCATGATGTCGTTCAATTCATGAACAATCTAACTATTTCGCGGGATAGCATCATCAATCCGGCTGATTTTGCCAAGGCTTCTTCTTCGGGAGCTAAAATCCTGCAAACAACGCCCCTGCAAGTAGCGGACAATCTGGATAGTTATGCCCGGACTACCTTGGAGGGCGCGGAAAAACTATGGTCGGAAGATGCCGATATTGAACTAAAACATTTGCTGGATGATGTCAGAGCCATGGCGCATCTCGGAAAGTACTATGCTCACAAGATTAGAGCGGCAACACAATTGGCATTTTTTGCCGAAAACAATCAAAAAAGTCACCGAGAAACGGCGGTCTCCCTTCTGGAAGAGGCCGTAAAGTCTTGGGATCGGTATCGCATCATATCAGAAAAGAACTACCGGCCCCAGCGGTTGGCCCGAACAAAAACGCTCGACTGGACCGAAATTTTGGAATACGTCAAGGAGGATGTCATCCTGGCGAAAAACTTCAAGGGATTATGAAAAGTCATACACTGTTCGCATTTTTTTTCATCGGGGTGTTCCAGTTGGCATTTGGAGCCAATATCGAGGTTCGTTCGGCGATCCACAGTGAGATGAGAACGATTGCGCTGGCGAAACTTAGAAAGGCAACGGAGCATTTGAAGTCTCAGTGGTCGAAGAAGGATCGCTTCGAAGTAGTGCTCATCAATGCTGATTCGGAAAGCGCACTGCTTAAAGAGGTAGCAATTGAAACTGGAGCGCTCCGGTCGGAAGGCTATCAAATTATCCGAAAGGAGGGACTGATCTACGTCATTGGTGGAGACGAAAAGGGGTTAATGTACGGAACACTGGACTTGAGAGACCAGCTCGAAATGGGGCAGCACCTTTCTGACATTGAAGAGAAGATCGAAAACCCCAGGTTTCGCTTTCGGGCAATCAAGTTCAATTTGCCCTGGTCTTCCTATCGATTGGGGGAGTCATTGCAATTGCACATGCAGACGGTAAAGGATACGACTTTTTGGGTGGAGTTTCTGGATATGATGGCCGACAATCGTTTCAATACCCTTACCCTCTGGAATTTGCATCCCTATACCTTTATGATCCAGCCCAAGGCATTTCCGGAAGCAACCCAATTTACCGGTCAGGAATTTGCCGACTGGCGCCAGTTTTGGAAGACGCTTTTTCGGTTGGCAAAAGACCGGGGCATTGAAACCTACATCATTAACTGGAACATCGTTACCTCCCCACAAATGACGGAAGCCCACAATGTGGCTAACTACAGTGACGATCTGGAGTGGCACTACGGCTTTACGCCGGCCGATACTTCCCAAATCATCGTCGATTATATGCGCGAATGCATTACCCAGGTCATCAATGAGTACCCCAATCTGACCGGCGTTGGTGTCAGCATCGGCGAACGCATGAAAATGCCCATTGAAGATGCCATGCAGTGGGTGAAGAATACCTTTGTCGAAGGCATCAATCGCGCCGATCGGAAGGCAAAATTCATTCACCGGGCTCCCTTTTCCATCGATCCGGAAGTGGCGCGCGAATACATCGAGTCCTATACCGATTTTGAAGATCCCATCATCATGGAATTCAAATTCAATTGGTCGCACGCCCATTCTTCTCCTCATCTTTCCATTACCCACGGAGGACGGATCAAAGATCAATACTGGAATCCCCAACCGACCAACTATCAAATGGCCTGGATGATGCGCAATGAGGATTTTATTATGTTGAACTGGGGGAATACAGATTTCATCCGAACGCATATGGCGGTCAATGGACAGGATTTTGTCGCCGGTTACTTTGTCGGTTCCGAAACCTACATACCAGCCAAGGAATTCCGAATGAAGTCCGGCGTGGAATACAACTGGAAGTACGCCTTCGAAAAACAATGGGAATTCTACCAAATGTGGGGCCGACTCCTGTATAACCCAAAACTTCCGGATGATTTTTTCATTCGACAGTTTGAAGCAAAGTACGGAGGTGAAGTCGGGGCCAAAATGTTTGAAGCGTTACAACTGGGAAGCCGCATGCCGTTGGCCTTGGCGTCATTTTATCAGGGGACCTGGGACTTTACCCTCTATTGTGAAGGTTTTCTCAACGGGAAGCAGCTCTATCGAAACTACAAGGAGGCAACCAAAGCCTTCATCAATGTGGAAGAAATGATCACGCACCCAACTTTAGACCAGCGGTATTTGGCCATCGATGAATTCGTCAATCGCAAGATTAATAATACAGCCATCAAGGATGAAGAGATCACTCCATCGGAACTGGCCGATGAAATGGAAGCCAATGGAAAAGAAATACTGCGTTTGTGCGAGCAGATCAAAACAAAAGCTTCCCGGCAACTCGCTAATTTCCAAATCGAACTGAACGACATCCGTACTTGGGGTCATCTCAGTCGGTACTTTGCCGCAAAACTTCGCGGAGGGATTTACCTGGATGAAGCAGTGAAAACCAATAACGAGGATCTCAGAGCGATTTCGATTCAGCACCTTCAAGAGGCGGTCGGTCATTGGGATCACATCATCGATGTTACTTCCCGCCAATACCAGGAAGTATCGCTGCTGCACATCCGGACTACTAAATTTTCCTGGGCGATGTTTCGTTCGCAGGTGCTGAAGGATTTGGAAATTGCTCGGGAAATGGGGAAGTAGTTACGGCCCCCCAATTGATTAAACCATATGAATCATGTCTCTGAAAGAGACAGCTGTTCTAATCCGGTGCCCCCTACCGAGACCATCGAGGCCAGCGTTGACAAATCTGACGCTTGAGCACAACTTACACTGCAGGCCCTTTGCATTACACCGGACTGTAAAAGATTAGCTTCTTAAGGTGAATGTAATTTGGCGGGTAGCGCCTTCATGATCTATATGATTTAATTCAGGCAAGTCATCCATAATTTTCGTAAATTTGCACTATGGAAAGAGTAGTAAAAATCATTGGTTTGCGGGAAGAGAAATCAGATCTTTCCTATTGGTTGAGCAAATCTCCCGAGGAACGTCTCGCAGCAATAGAAACCCTCCGACAACAATATGTCAGACTTAAAAGTACTGAGCCCAGACTTCAGAGAGTTTGTAGAATTATTAATTCAGCATAAGGTCAGGTATCTCATCACAGGCGGATATGCGGTTGGTGTATATGGCCATCCTCGTTATACAGGAGATATTGATATATGGGTGGAATCTACCGAAGAAAATGGGGAGAAACTCACCTCAGTATTCGAGGACTTCGGTCTTGCCTCTTTTGGTTTGACGCCATCTCACTTCTCCTCACCATTTAGCGCAAAAATGAGCAATAATTGAGGTTGGTCAAAAATGAAATCATAAATGGAGTAATTAAAGCCATTCACAGATTTATCAATTAGCGAATTGGCCATAGGTATTTAGTGACGTGAATCGAGTAATGCTGCGCATGTGTGCTCGATGGGCTACGGCCTGTTCATTACACGTGCACTTGGCTTTGTATCGGAAAGTGATCAAGTACTAGATCAGTTGTTAAAATGCTCTTTTCCAAAAATATCGGATAGACACTTCGCTTTATTTTAAAGAACCAAACCGGCTGATGATGACTTTCCGATTAACACTACTGACATTTTCCCTATTTTCCTTCTTGGCAAGCTGCAGCATAGCAGAATTAGAGTTGGAGCCGAATGAACAAAACATAGGAATGCGGTCGTCTAAAGCTTCACACTTCGTCCTCGTTGTACCCGAAGGCCAACTTACAAATCTCAAATCCCGGTACAATACCAGTTATGTGAAGGCCTCGATCTACGATTTTAACAAAACGCAAATGGAGTACCATGCATTGAGTGCGACGCCATTGTTGCCTGGTTCCGACCCTCTGCAGCGAAAACCGGTGATTGTTATTAGGCAATTCGACGACTCTCCCAAAGCAGCTTTATATGCCAACAGACTAAACCGATACATCGACAATTTCGAGGTAAATGTCAAAGCTTTTCCCATTTCTGAGAGAGAATACCTGGATTTAGTACCAACAGAAAACGGCGCGAAAACCCGCTGAATATAGCAGTCGGGAATACCACTATAGTCAGGGCCGGATAAAATCCGCCCTTACCGGATAATGATCCGACAATGCCCCGGTTTCCGGTCCATTCAAAATGTGGGAATATACGCATTGCTTGGAAAGTGCCGGACTGGCGAGAATGTAATCGATCCGTTGGCGGTTGCGCTTAATTTCGGACTCCGTCTGCCAGATGTTCACCAGGGCGGGAGCGGGAAAGCTGTAGCGTTCGGAAGGTTGCACAAATGGCATGCTGACATCCAGTAAGCCCACCGCGAAGAAGATCGACATCGTAGTGTAATCCCAATATCCATGACGCAGATTTTGATATTTCTCGTTGTTGGCATCCCCAATCTTATATCTGGCCAATAGCGACTTTTTCTTACGGTTCAGGTCTGAATCCATAGGGGATAAAGCGTTGAAGTCTCCCAACACGAGGTATTGCCCACTGGTTAAGGCTTCGATTTCCGAAGTAATGATCCGGGCTTCCCGGTTCCTGGTTTTCCAGTCGGCGGGACTCAAGTGTACCACAAATACATCAATGCCCGCAGTGGATACGTGCAGCATTCCATGCCACATACCCTCGCGATGTTTCCCAACCAGTTTTATCGGCCATCTTGAGGTTATTCCAACCGGATAGCCATCTTCCTTTAAGATTAAGGCGTAATCATGTCCCCAGGTTTTAGCATCGCGTTCTAACTTGGCCTGGGTATATCCGCACAATTCCTGAAGTGCAAAAATATCTGGTTTCTGAAAAGCGGCCCAGTCCAAAAACTGTTGGTGTCTGACGGTGTCTTTCCCCCAGTCAAAACCATTCCAGATGTTGTAGGTGATGACGCGGAAGGAATTTGCATCTGCCTGACCGTGGGTCGACTGGGAAAAACAGAGGCTTAAAAAGGCCCAAAGAAAAAGTCTGTTCATACGCGATCAATCTTAGAAGCTGTTAAAATTCAGTATTTCAGTTTTTTTATGGCCCTTTTTCCGCCACTTTTTGGCTTTTTTTGACCTTGTACCTAGGGTACGACGCCAAAAAAGAGCCTCAATTGGCAAAAAAATGCCTAATAAAAAATTCTGAAGACCGAATTTTAACAGCTTCTTAAAGCTAAATTAACACCGCAATCGATTTCACTTAACATTATTGATGTAACCTTGCACCTGAATTTACAAGGCCTGAAAATTGGATGCTGCTAACCCGAATATTGTAAAATCACACCGCTCGTTTTAACCGACTCCGCAGCCGGAGTAATCTTTGTGTGCTCAAATCACTTACGTAATTGCTGCATCAAGAAAAATGGAGAGATGCTAACAGCTTGGTCGGCATGAGTAGCATCGTCTCCTGTTTTTAACTAAAAAACTTTTTAAGTTATGAAACTTCTTTTAATTAAAGCCTACTTCTTAGGCTTTTTAATGCTAATCCTGTGCCTGCATGCTCATGCGACGAATGACATAGGCGCACTAAAATCTCAGGAAAAGCAAGTCAATGGAATTGTAACGGACGAGGAGGGCATCGCCCTCATCGGCGCCACCGTAACCGTGAAAGGATCCGGAACGGGGACAGTCACCGATGCGGATGGCGTCTTTACCATTACCGCGAACGAAGGTGATATCCTGGTCGTCTCCTACATCGGCTACGTCTCGAGAGAAATCCCGGTTGGAGAACAATCCAACCTCTCCATTCAATTGGTCGCCAGTGCAACCATTTTAGATGACGTCGTCGTCGTTGCCTACGGTACGCAGAAAAAGTCAGATGTAACGGGGGCCATCGGAGGTGTGGACGAAGATGTGTTCAATCGCGGGGTGGTTACCAATCCCGGTCAATTGCTGCAGGGTAAGGTAGCTGGTGTCAATGTTTCCAATGTAAGTGGTGAGCCTGGCGCCGCTCAAAATGTCATCATACGCGGTATTGGTAGTTTGCGATCCGGTACAACCCCACTTTATGTAGTGGATGGTTTTGTATTGGACAATACTTCGACGGGTGTGGCCAACAACCCTTTGAACTTCATCAATCCTGCGGACATCGAAAGCATCGATGTATTAAAAGATGCTTCTGCAGCTGCCATTTACGGCGCCCGGGCGGCAAATGGTGTGATTGTAATTACGACTAAGAGAGGTCAACAGGGCAAATCGGAAGTGAATGTATCGGCTTCTACTGCTTGGTCGACGATCGCCAATCGGATTGATGTTTTTAGTGCCGATGAGTTTCGTCGCCAGGTCACCGCGATCGGTGGTAGATTAGAGGACGGTGGAGCCAATACCGACTGGCAAGACGAATTGACCCAAACGGGAATGTCCAACAACATCAACGTATCCATGAGCGGGGCGGCCAGCGATAAATTTACCTATTACGCATCGGTGGGCTATCAGGATCAGGAAGGCATTCTGAAAAATAGTCACCTCCAGCGTTATTCCGGTCGTTTGAACATGAGTCAGACGGCGCTGAACGGCAGATTGCAAATTGATTACAACCTGACGGCTTCCCGTACCGAAAATCTTCGCCCCAATATTACCTCGACCTTGGTTGATATGTTGGAAATGAACCCAACGATTGCTGCTTACGATGCCGATGGCAATCCAACCGTCTTTGATGAGAACAGGTTGAACCCATTGGCCAGAAATCAGATTTACTCTGATGAGGCGACAAATAACCGCATTCTAGCCAGTATCTCTCCGTCCATTGAAATCATCAAGGGGTTGACCTACAAGCTGAATCTGGGGGTAGATTACTCGACAACTGCGCGCAATCAACAGTGGGAACCATTTGCGGCATTGGCTGATTTGTCCGGTGGTTCTTTGACGACCGTACAAAGAGAGAACAGAAACGAATTGGTCGAGAATACGCTGACCTACAACCTGAACCAAGGGGCCCACAGCATTAACTTTCTAGCCGGTCATTCCTACCAAAAGCTCTTCGATTTCAACAGAGTTTCTTCTTTTGAAAGATTCATTGATAACGACATTGAGCCAATTTTCCAAGACCATACCAGTCCCGATGATCTGCGTACTTCCGTCAATGTCAGTGCCGAAGAAAACGAATTGCAATCCTTCTTTGGGCGCGTTAACTACGGTTATGAAGGTAAATACTTGCTGACCGCCACCGTGCGGGCTGATGGTTCTTCCAAATTTGGTGAGAACAACAAATATGCAGTCTTCCCATCATTTGCGCTGGGGTGGAACCTTACCAAAGAAGACTTTTTGAGTAGTTCCGTTTTTGATAATTTGAAACTGCGCGCCAGTTGGGGACAAACCGGTAACCAGGAGATCCCTTCCAAAATTACGCAAGAAAGCTTCAGTGAGACCAGAGCTCAATTAGGTAGCGCTTCTAATAATACTTATCCTTTAGAACCAGACCAACTGACTTTGGATCAGTATCCTTTTGGCATTACTTTTACCCGCCTTGCCAACCCGGACATACAATGGGAAGTATCTACCCAAGCAAATGTCGGGCTGGACTTTGCTTTGTTCGATTACCGTTTGGTGGGAACCATCGACTACTTCAGCAAAGTATCGGATAACATCCTGTTGGAAATTGCCGCTCCGGATCCCGTACAGCCGACTTCTACTTTCTGGACGAATATCCCGAACCTGGAGATTAAAAATAATGGGATCGAATTGTCATTGGATTACAACAGTGATCCCTCCCGAGATTTTCAGTGGAACATTGGCGGAAACATCTCCTTCATCGAGAATGAAATTGTCAACTCCCCGTTTTCTGTGCTGACTACGGGCGTTGCTTCCGGGGCCGGCCAGACCGGTGCGACCATTAATGGTTACATCAATGGAGAGGCGATCGGAGCCTTCTTTATGCAAACGTTTGATGGCATTGGTCCCGACAGTTTGAATCTATTTGTCGATACCAATGGCGACGATGCCATTTTGGATAACGACCGTACGGTTGTCGGTTCCGCTTTGCCGGAGGTGCTGTATGCTTTTCACCTAAACTTTCGGTTTAAAGGCTTTGATCTGGCCGCCAACTTCAATGGAGTAGCGGGCAATAAAGTTTACAACCACACCGCCATGTCCAGCTTCATCAAAGGAAAATTGGCCGTTTCTTCCAATACGACAGACTTTGCCGTGGAATTCCCCAATGAGGCCATTACCAACTTTAACGAGGTATCTACCCGTTTTTTGGAAGATGGCGACTTCTTGAGGTTGAACAATCTGACCCTGGGCTATAACTTCAGACCGGAGCAAATCGGACTCGGCAATTCCATCCAGAATGTTCGTCTTTCCGTAACCGGGCAAAACTTGTTTGTCATTACCAACTATTCCGGATTCGATCCCGAAGTGAACACCGGTTCTTCCTCGGGTGGTATTCAAACTTTTGGCATTGACCGCTTTGCTTATCCTTCTGCCAGAACAATCCTGGTGGGCTTAGATGTCACGTTTTAGAAAAATAAATTCAACTTGGAACAACTTCCAATCCATTTAAAATTGAGCAAAATGCAAAATAAGCAGTTCATCAAAATATTTTTATTCAGCCTCTTGATGGCTGGCAATTGGGGGTGTACAGATTTGGTGGAGGACGTCTTGGACGAATCTTTCGAAGGTGCCGGACAGGCCGAAGCCATCAGTGGTGCCATTGCGCCAGCTTATGGCTACATGCGCCGGGGTGTATGGAGACACACCATTTATTTCGGTTTGCAAGAAGTCTCTTCAGATGAAGCCATACTGCCCGCACGAGGTGGCACGGACTGGTTCGATGGGGGTAAGTTCATTGCAGCGCATACGCACCAGCTCACGCCCACCAACTCTCTCAACCGAGACTCCTGGAATGGCGTGACCACCAATATTTCCAGAGCCTTGACTGCCATTGAGGTACTGAGGCCACTGTCGGAAGAAGGGAACACCGAAGCAACGGGTGCTTTGCATGAAATGATTGCCATGAGAGCCTATCTCAATATGTTGATGCTGGAAAGCTGGGGGCTGGTTTTTCAGAAGGAGGCCTCTACCGAAACCTCCGTCATTCTCCGCGGGCAAGAAGCCATCGACTACATCAAAAGCGAGTTGGAGTCGGTCGTAAACCAGATCAATACGACCCGCGGTCCGGGCAGGTTTACGCAAGGTGCAGTATGGGGGTTGTTGGCTCGTTTGCATCTCAATGCCGCGGTCTACCGCGATCCCTACGGTACGCCAGACTTCACCGCCGAAGATATGAACCGAGTGATCCAGTATACCGACAACATCATCAACTCCGGTCAGTACTCCTTATCGCCGGAGTACTTCGAACTGTTCAATGACGAGAACAACAGCAATCCCGAGCTCATTTTTGCTCTCGACCAAAGGGGGCAGCTACAAAATGAACACGGTCGTTGGGCATACTGGTCCGTTTCCGGTGCCATGTTGGCAAGACCAGAATGGATCGCCGATGGTAACCCCGATGGGACCAATGGCCCGGCCGTTACCCCCGATTTCTACCAGACCTGGGTCGATGCCTACGGAGATGTTGATCCCGCCGATGCCGATGCCCGATTCTATCAGAGAAATACCCTGGTGCCCGAAGAGTTACAAGACCTAACGGGTATGTCTCCCGCCAACGATGAAAACCACTTTTTCTGCGTTCCTCCCCTGGATTTCCAGATGGATAGAGGAATTCTCCGCGGCGTTCAATGGGGCCCCAGAGAAGGAGCCGACGGTAATTTCCTGGCCTGCGAAGACGGCTCCGCCCGAATCTATCCGGTGAGAGAAGATGCCACCAGTTCCGTAAGATTGGCTGAAGAGGAAGTATACGTTACTCACGTACCGGAAATCAACTTCACCACGGAAGGAAGCTTCCACAATACGGGTTACCGATTTGCCAAACACCAGTTCAGCCGTACCTCTCCCAACGGGACCAACGGAAGCAGTGTCGATCTTGTCCTGTTGCGCCTCGGAGAAGTATACCTCAACCGTGCCGAAGCCAAGTTGAGACTGGGCGACAACGCCGGGGCATTGGCCGACATCAACACTTTGAGAAGCGCCAGAAACGCTCGCCCCGAACAAACCCCGCAACCACTGGATGCCATCGATATCGACATCCTCTACCGGGAGCGTGGATTTGAGCTCTACTGGGAAGGTCACCGAAGAAACGATCAAATCCGTTTCGGAAAATACGAAGATACCTGGACGGAGAAAACGGATAATGATGTGAATAAAAGATTGTTCCCGATTCCGCAGAGTGCGATGGATGGGGCTTCTAATCTGCCTGGCTTCTTGGTTCAGAATCCTGGGTATTAGTATTAGTTTGAATTGTTCGAGGTTTGAATTGTTCGAGGTTCGAACAATTCGAACAATTACAAATTAAACCAATAACTAAGCTTCACCACAAAAGCCCGAGCCTTGGGTCGATTAAAATCAATAAACCGATCATCCTCTCCTGCAAGATAGTTGTCCGTATAAACAAGGAATAGATCGGAGACGGGTTTGAAACGCCATTGAACGCGGCTGTTGATGTTTACATTATTAATCTGATTGTTGTACTGGATGAAGGTCGTCCAGAAAAGACGGCGGGTAAAGGTAAAGTCGAATCTCGGTCCGACTAAATAGAGGTTGGCGTCGTTGTAAGAATCCGGCAGCCTAATCCGATTGTACTCGAAATTGAGGGAAGCGGTGCCTCGCAGGGCGAAGCGGTAGGAGAGGGTGCCTTCAAAATTGACGATGGAGCCATTGAAGTACTGGCCGGTTCGGGTACTGATTTCGTAAAAGAAGGGATTGCGTTCGTTGGAGCTAAAGGAAGCAATGAAAAAGTTGTAGGCGTAATCCGAATCCGCCGGCAACTCCAGGCCATCCGTGCCACTGGGGTCGAAGGGTTCGAACAAATAGGTGTACTGCCGTCGCAATCGAACACTTAGCCGGGCGGTATTGGTAAAATTAATGCGGTACAGAAAATTTAAGTCCCAATCGGTCGCCCCGTAGATGCGGTTCCGGAGGAGGTCCATATCGAATCCCGGCGCGTGAGATTGAATTACGCTGCTGGAAGGATAAAAGTTGTGGTAGATCGTTCCACGGATTTGACTGAAATCGGTTCGGCGCACAAAGCCAACTTCGGGGTTAAAGTTGGCTCCAATGGTCCGTAGGTCGCTGCGAATTTCCCACCGAAGAGATTGGTGGTTCAGTCCAAGCCCCATGGAATAGGTCGAGTCGAGGTCCATGCCGTCAAACGAACGATGGTAATAGCCCTTGCCACTCCATTTGTTGTTGGGAGTGGCCAGATTGAGGTCGAGGGCCAGGGTTCGATTCCAGTCGCTCGGCTGCCAGGTGAATTCACCGTCCAGCGAGTCCTGAAATGGTTGTCTGCTGACCATCAGGGCGGATATGTTGGAACGTTGTCCGATCATTCGCTGAACGGAAGCAACGGCATAGTTAGTTGACGGAAGCGAAATCTCTTCTTCTTCTGCCGCCTGGATCGTCATCAGCCCAACCCGCCATTGATCATTGATGTTGCCACTCATTCGGGCACCGAAGTAAAGGGGATTGGAGAGATTGGTCCCCGTAGCGGTATCGCGGGCGGTGCCGATTCTCCGGGAGAAAAATGGGCGGGCACCGTCCGACCCGAAAGCGGAGAACAAGTCGGCATTCTCCTGGAAAAACTGTCTTTGTTCGGGAAAGAAGATCTCGAACCGATCCAGATTGGTTACTTGTTGATCTGCTTCCACCTGTGAAAAGTCGGGGTTCATGGTCAGGTCCAAGTTGAGGGCGGAGGATAGCGCAATTTTGGCATCTCCCCCTACCGCAAATTTCGTCTCTGTCGGCTCATTGGCCTCAAAATCCTTGGTGGTTCGAAAGGCGGTATAGGGAATGACAGAAATGTTCTTACCCGGATTTTGCAGGGGCTTGTCCCAACGCAGTTCCTTATTAAAAGCCAAATTCAAAACGCTGAGGTTCCTGGGGATGGGAGACCACGAGGATCGCTCGGCGTACTCACTGTCGATGCGATAAAAATTGATGTACCAGGAGTCGACGTTTTCTTTGAACCGGAGTGTTTTAAAGGGAATGGCCATTTCAGCGATCCAGTAATCTTCATAGATCTTGGCCTCCGAATACCACTTATTATCCCAGGTCAGCAAAAAGGAACCGCTACTGTTATTGTTGCCGGTAGTACGGGTCCGATTGCCACCATTGGAAATCAGACCTTCCCGTTGCACGCCGTAGGGGTTGACGCCAAAAACAAAGGCATTCGTTTTGTTCTTATAGGTGTCGAGCACAACCGTAAAGCCATCGTAAGCCGGACCGCGATAATCGCGTCGCAATGAAGGAACCACATAGGATCGCGGCCCGAGGTTGCGCATAATAGCTAGTACATAGATGTGATCATCGTCGTAGGTCATGCGTACTTCAGTGGAGACCACGGACTTGGAAGTGTCGTACGGAAAATGTTGATTGAAGGCACTGGCCACCTCGGTTTCCTTCCATACCTGCTCGTCCATTACGCCGTCGATGGTGATCGGAGTAGTCGTTCTTTTGATCAAGAGATCCTGCCCTCTTAGGGTGCAGACAGTGATCATCAGTAGTGTTGCAAAGGAAAATGCGAATTTCGGAAGGTATGGTTGACTCATGATGATGAAGGTAAGTTTAATAACGCGAAAAACAACTGAGGACTGAATTGGTTTAGGAAGTTTCCATAAATGAATTACCTTTCCCCTAAACATCAACTGCATGCTTCAACATTTCCTTAAGGTGGCACTACGTAGATTGCTGACAGACAAGGCTTTTTCTTTTATTAATCTGATTGGATTAGCCATTGGAATTTCAGCGGTATTTCTACTGTCAAAATACCTTGGATTTCACATGACAGCCGATGATTTCCACGAAAGTAAAAAAAACTTATTTGCCATTCATCAAACTTTAACCGGCGAAGAAGGAAAGGTAGATTTTTCAACTAGTACCTATCACGGTGTAGGCCCCCTTGCGAAAGATCAGTTTCCCGAGGTGATCGGCATGAGCCGTTACCTCACTACCGGAGAGGCACTAATCAATGCCATCAACCGAAAGGGAGAACGGCGCCAATTCAACGAAAGAAACGTCGTGGAAGTAGACCCCGACTTTCTTCAGATGTTCACCTTTCATTTCCTGCACGGAGATCCTCAAAGCGCTTTGGACAAGCCTGGAAGCATTGTCTTGTCGGAGTCAATGGCTCGGAAGTATTTTGGTGTCGAAGATGTACTGGGGCAGACCCTAACCACGAAGAAGACCTGGGGGGACAAGGAAACCTGGACCGTAACGGGGGTGGTGGAGGATTACCCCGAAAATTCGATTTTCCAGTTTGACTGCTTGCAATCCCTCGTCGGGAAGAACTTGGCAGAACGGGACCAGGGAGGGTGGTCGTATCCCGCCTTTAGAAGTTATATTTTATTGAATAAGCCTTCCCACGCAGCGGCTTTATCGGAAAAAATGTCGTCTCTGATCACCGGCATCGATGAGTTCAAGGCGGAGCAGGAACGAGTCGATTTTCATCTGGCTGCTTTGGCCGACGAAACAAGCTTGACCAATAGCCAAAAACTAATGGCGCTGGTTGGTTTGATCCTGCTCCTGATCACCTGGATCAATTATACCAACCTGAGTAGCGCAAAATCCCTGACCAGAGGGAAGGAGTTTGGTGTAAGAAGAGTATTGGGATCCGATCGGACTCAGTTGGTGAAGCAGTTCCTCTATGAGGCCTTGCTGTTGTACGTCATTGCCCTTGTTGCCGTTGCCACAATTGTCGTCGCAGCCTATCCATTGCTCTATGAATTATCGGGTGGTCAGATGCTACCTATGTTCGAAGTGGAGACGCCGATCAACTGGATGCTCCTGCTGTTTTTGTTGGTGGGAGCAATGCTTTCGTCAACCTATCCGTCCTTTTCCGTATCTCGTTTTTCCATTACCGGTTTGCTCAGCAGTAACGGGGCTTCAAACCCGGAATCGCCGGGCTTTCACAAGTTCTTAGTGGTTTTCCAATTCACCATTTCCGTCATCATGCTCATCGGTATTGCCACCATATATCGGCAAATGCAATTTATCAACAATCAGGAAGTGGGCTTTGACCTGGAGCAGATGTTGATTTTAAAGAGTCCGAAAGATAAAAGGGATGGTAAGTGGGAGCGAATGAGAAGCTTCAAAAATGAACTCGGCAATCAGCCGTTTGCGACCTCGGTGGCTTCTTCTACGACTGTTCCACTTTGGTGGCCGGGATCGCCGACAGATTTTCGAGCGGAAGGCCTATCGGAACCGGTACGGACTGTTCTGTTAGGCGCCGATGCCGCCTACTTTACTTGTTATGATCTCGATCTGGTGGCCGGACAGGGGTTCAAGGCGGGCCAACACAAAGCCAATGATAGCCGGGCTATCGTCAATGAGACTGCCACCAGGAAATTGGGCTATGCATCACCCGAACAGGCCCTGCATCAAAAAATACGCAATCAGAAGACCGATGAGGAACTGGAAATAATCGGAGTGGTACAGGATCATCACCACGAATCTCTAAGGAAAAAGATCCAGCCGCAGGTGTTTCAGTTCAATCCTTACACCGGATTTGTATCGGTCAAGCTCCAACTAAAAGACCGGGCCGGTTTGGAATATCTGGCCAGTGTCATCGAAAGTACCCAGAGCATCTGGCACGACATCTACCCCGACCAGGCTTTCGACTACTACTTTCTCGACGAGCGATTTAGTGACATCTACCGGAAAGAACGACTATTTCAAAGTGTATTCTTGACTTTTACCATCCTATCAGTGGTCATCACTTTTCTTGGCATATTCGGCCTGTCGATGTTCATTTCCCTACGACGAAGGAAGGAGATTGGTGTTAGAAAGGTACTGGGGGCTACACCGCTTCAGATTTTCCTGTTATTCATCCATGAATTCCTCCGAAAAGCCGGACTGGCCCTATTGATTGGCACTCCGATTGCCTATTACATACTAACCATCTGGTTGTCCAACTTTAGTTACCGCATTGCCTTCAACATTTGGTTATTGGTCTTGCCGGGACTGGCGCTGGCACTTCTGACCATTGTTTCCCTTAGCTTTGAAAGTGTAAAAATGGCCAGAGTCAATCCAATCCATATTCTCAAGGAAGAATAAAACCATGACCGCCGTTTCCTAATGCGATTGAACCACCGGCACCTCATAGGTGTATTCGATTTCTTCAATCCTTTCTTCCGTCCCTAGGCGGAGCATCAGTAAGATCAGCAATAAAGCAGCTGCTACCGCGTATGCATACCATTGCCTGGAAACACTTCGCTGGGCAATTACCGCTGACTCTTTTACCACCAACTTGTAGCCACTCTTCTGAACGGTGGCAATGTTGATCTCATCGTTCAGACCTTGATCCCGCAAGATCGATCTTAGTTTGTAGATGTTTTTGCGCAACGCCGAAGCACCCACTAAATCATTGCCTTCCCAGATCGCTTCAATGAAATGCTTTTTGGTCACGACCTGACCCCGGTGTTGGACCAACTCTGATAATAAGAGTCCTAGTTGAGGCTCCAAATGGAGGGTGATGAGGCCGTGGTCTCGGCTAACGATTAAAACGTTTTCTTCCGGTAGGAAGACAATGTCTGTTGATAACTGAAGCCGGTGATTTTTCATGTAAAAGGACATTTTAAGGACATCGAATTGCTGGTTAAAAATAGTAGTCGGCCTTATGTTTGAAATGTTCAAAAAACAAAACAATGAATCACCCAACCATCTTCCATCTACTGGCTTGCCTAACAATAACAGTTAGTTGCAGCCCAACCAATTTCCCACAACCTCCCGGATCCGGTAGAAACCTAGAGAAATTGGACGCCTACATCAACCAATTGGAAAAAGAAGGCCTATTCGGCAGTTTTCTCTTCATGGAAAACGATGAAGTACTCCTGGAAAAAAGCATCGGCTTCGCCAATCAGGAAAAACAGATCAGGAGTTCTAAGAATACCATCTACCCGTTTGGGTCCATTGTAAAGGACTATACCCGGACGGCAACGTTGCTTCTGGCAACCGAGGGACATTTCGATCTCGAAGATACCATGTCCAAGTTTTATCCCAATATACCGACCGACAAAAGGGGAATCACGATCGCACAACTCTTGCAGCATCGATCGGGATTGGAGACCTACCACAGCAATATCCCGGAACTGAGGGAGCGATATCCGGGCATTCCCGCCGACCTCTACCCTGGTACCAAAGAAGAGGCGCTCGAATACATCTTCAATCAGGAATTGGAATTTGAACCCGGCACCGACATGCAGTATTCCAATTCGGGGTATACATTATTGGCCTATCTCCTGGAAGATGTACTGGGCCAACCTTTTGACAAGATCATCCGTGAAAAGATATTTGATCCCGCTCAAACGAAAACTACCGATTTCTACCAGAGCCCCTTGTGGCAGCCGGAGGAGGTGGCAGTAGGATATGGAAGGGTGAAATACGGGAAAGAGAACAGTGCCTACTATTGGCCTCGCAATCCCCATCAATTGATTGGCAACGGTGGGATGTCCGGTACGTTGCAGGACCTCTATAAGGGGTTGCGCTACATGATGGCATTGGAGGAGCATAATCCGTCCTTTGCCCAACTCAGCCAACAATACAAGTACATAGAAGAATTGCCTCAGGACATCGTTGGTTCTGCTGGGGGTGGAGACCTGGGCAACGTCGCCGTTTTATTCGGCATCAAATCTAAAAATCAATTCCTCCTCTTTGCGTCCAATAATGACGACGACGGTATGGAAGACATTCACATGCTACGCAAAGTTACCAGGTTGGCTTTTGGCTTTGACATTGCTACCCTGGCCCCGGAAGCTTTTGAAGAACACTCCGGTGAAGAAGACATCACAACAATGGAAGAAGAAGGAAATCAAACCAAGTGGGGGCTGCCCGATAAGCAACGATTTCGCCGAATGGATGCCTTTCTGGATGTTTTGTCACATCAAATGAGTCCCGATGATTTTATGGAGGAACATTGTGTCGAAAAGCTGGCCGAAATCCTTCCGGAACAGCTCAAAACATGGCCAAAGTCGACTGCTCTTAAAGTCACTGAAGTGTTGGTATATGATCCCAATGCAGAAATTAAGCTGGTTGATACTTTGACCCAGGCGCAATATATCTACAAGATCCGTTGGGAGGAAAGCCGCGCGCAGAAACTGGTCCGGATTCGGAAAAAAGAATAAGGTGGAGTAGATTTGAGCATCTAAAGCTTCTGTCATGCGGTCTCGATTTCACTAATGGATCGCGATGGCCGCATTCGAAAAAGTATTAAAAATCAACCCGGATGACCTTTCCACCCGCTTCTTTCTTGAAGAATCTGAAAATTGCCAGTGGGTAGAGATCTTCGATGTAACGGGAAGGAGCGTGTATCGGGCTCAGGTGAATGGGCAGTCCTTTTTTATTAATGGTACTCATTTCCGGTCGCCCGGTGTTCATTTCTACCAAGTGACGGGTCGTAGTGGCAGACTGAGGGGAAAGATGTTGAAGATGAATTAAGCGAATCGGAAATTTTCCGTCAAATTTATATCTTGAACGGATTACGTCATTGGTCGAAATTTACCGTTCATAATGAGCAAAATTTTCAAACTAATAGTAGCTGCAGTTATTATTATCAGCTGTGATTCCAGCACCACGAACAACACTGATCTCCCCGAGGATCAACCGGCAGATTTGATAAAGGATACGATTCCGAAGGTAACGGGAATTGGGGGGATATTCTTCAAAGCCAAAAACCCGGAGGCAGTCAAAGAATGGTACGGGAAGAATTTAGGTCTGACTGTGGATCAGTTCGGTGCGCCGTTTGAATTCAGAAATGCCCATCGACCAGAAGAAACAAACTACCTAAACTGGGATGCCTTTCGAGATACAACAAGTTATTTCGATCCCTCGGAAAAAGAGTTTATGATCAACTACCGAGTCCAAAACCTGGAAGGATTAGTGGAGAAACTCCAGCGCAATGGGGTTGAAGTAATTGATGAAGTTGCCGTATATCCATACGGTAAATTTGTGCACATCATGGACCCGGAAGGCAATAAGATCGAGTTATGGGAACCCGTCGACAGCGTACTCGCAAAAATGGGGAGAAAAACGACAAAGTAGCTATTCAATCACACATTTGAGAGTAGATGATCAAGTACTTCCGGCAGTTAAGACATAACTTGCTCTCCACGCACCGAATTGGAAAATATTTACTGTACGCCATCGGCGAAATAATTCTGGTGGTGATCGGTATCCTGATCGCTTTAAAGCTTAGTAATCTCAATACGGTCCGGGCAGAGCGAGACAAAGAACGGATCCTGCTGTCCGAAATGAGGCAAAATATGGCCATGGATTTGACCGACCTACAATCGAATATCAAGCGGAATTGGGAAATCATCCATTCGAACAGAATGGTTCTAAGGCACTTGAATGGATTGGCCGTTAATGAAGACTCGGTAAGTGTCTTTTACGCCAATATTAAGGGAACTACGGTGCAAATCAAGAATACTTCGGCCTATGACAACCTGAAGTCGATCGGATTTGACTTGATCTCCAATGATTCTTTGCGGAGGCAAATCACCCGCCTCTACTCAGAAAAGTATGAATACCTATACCACGTTGAGGTCATTTTCGATCAAGCGTTTCAAATGAACCACATTTATCCGCAAGTCAATGCAAAAATAGTTCAATCAGAATCCGAACGGTATGCGCACCCTCTGGATCCCGCCTCCTTAAGCAAGGATAATTTGTTCAAAGAGACACTACAGCAAAACATTGGGGCAAAAGAATTCATCGTCGGATATCAGGAAGATTTAAGGGACTTCATGATCCAATTGATGCAGTCGATAGCAAAACAAATGAAATAGAGCCGGTTGGACCTAACTTTCGGACTTGATCGAAACCCGCTGTCCGGTCTTTGCCGATTCTAGTCCTGCTTCCAGAACTTCCATGGTCTTAGCGCCATCGCCAAAATTCGGATAGATCGGCTTGCCACTTTCTACGGCTTGGATAAAATCCGCCACGGCATGCGTAAAAGCGTGTTCGTATCCGATGATGTGGCCGGGTGGCCACCAATGGGAGATGTAGGGATGCGAATCCTCAGTTACGATAATCGTACGGAAACCACGCCAATCTTCAGGGTCTTCCATGGAGAAAAATTCCAATTCATTCATCCGCTCCAGGTTGAATCGAAGGCTTCCTTTACTGCCGTAGATTTCGAAAGTGTTGTAGTTTTTGCGACCGGTGGCAAAACGGGTTGCCTCGAAAGATCCGATGGCGCCGTTTTCAAACTGAACCATCATCAGCGCGGCATCCTCTACCGTTACCTTTCCTTTTTCCTTGCTGCTATTTGCTCCTGCACTAAAGGTGGCTGCGCCGGCGCCCGGTAAAGGCCGCTCGGCAATAAATTGAGCTGTCAGACAAGTTACGGTTTTGATGTCTCCCACCAGAAAGTGAGCCAAATCTACGCTGTGCGAGTTCAAATCCCATTGCGGTCCGGCAAATGCCGTTTCCTTTTGCAAATGCCAGGTTAGTGGGAATTCGGGATCGGTGATCCAATCCTGTTGGTAAGCACCTCGCCAGTGGAAAATCCGCCCGAGCTGCCCTTCGTCAATCATTTGCTTGGCCAATAAGACGGCAGGTGTGCGTCGGTAGTTGTGGTTCAGGTAATGGACAATGCCGTTTTCTTCCGCAGCAATCAGCATTTCCCGGGCTTGAGCGGAAGTGAAACACATTGGCTTTTCGCAGAAAATATGTTTGCCGCTTTTGGCAGCTGCGATTGCCACTTCATAGTGAAGATGCTGAGGCAGGGCAATGTCGACTACGTCAATGTCATCTCTGTCCATGACTTTACGCCAATCGGTTTCAATTGTTTCCCAGCCCCAGTTTTGAGCAAAGGCCGTGACGGCAGCCTCGTTGCGCCCACACGCAACCTTGAGCACGGGAGTCGAATTTAGGTTAAAAAACCGGGAGGCCTGCAACCAGGCATTGGAATGGGCCTTGCCCATGAAGTTATAGCCAATGATTCCTATATTGATCGTCTTCATATTGTAGCGGTTTACCATATTTAAAGGCATTTGGAAGAAATGTTTTTCAGCGCCTGAATACTTTGAGCCACCACTTCTTTTTCGCGAAAGGCGTAGTCGGGGTGCAAGGTATCGGTCTCCACGGCAAAGAAGCCCTGGTAATGATGGTCTACCAACAACTGGGCGATGCTTTGATTGTCGATGAGGCCATGCCCGGTCGGAACACAGGAAAAGAAGTACCACTCGTCGACAGAGACACCCCTGACGGGCAACATATCTTTGATGTGTGTCGCCATAACGTACGGCGCCAGTTTCTGCATGGCTTTTACGGGATCATCCAATACGCGCAGAAAATTTCCGGAGTCGAAGTTTACTCCAAAATTCGGGTGATCCACTTCCTTTAGTAGCCATAAAATTTCGTCGGAGTTGTAGTCGATGTGATTTTCAATGGCCAGCTTGATGCCTTGCGATGCCGCTTCTTTTACGGCCTGTTTAAACATGGTAGCCAATTTCTCCAACTGGGGCTCGTGGGGTTCAAAACGAAACATGAGGCTGCTACCCACCACCCGCATCACATCCGCTCCGATGGCTCGAGCGTGGTGAATGTGCTGCAGCATCGATTCGAATTCTGCTTCGTTTTTTCCACCTTCCAGACCGTCCGGATGTCCCCAGGCATAAACGCGATCGAAATCATAGTCGTCCAGCCACTGTTTGACTTGACGGAGATAGTCGTCGGAAAATGAAGGAAAAAAACAGGATTCCAATGACACACCATCTACGTCCAAGTCTTTGGCATAGGCCAGGAAATCTTCCATTGGCCACAGGGGCTCTTGCTTGTATTGATGGGGATATACTTCGCCGAAGAGGCGGTGAAAACAGTAGCTGTCGATGCCGACTTTTAATCTTTTTGTTTTGGTCATGGTGTGGGTTTTTCGCTTGAAGTTCCTGAAGATAAGAATTTCTTGATTGGAACCATGGAGTGTGAAATATTACCGCTTACCTGGACAGCAGTTTTCCATCAGATAAACCGGAAAGTTAACTCAGGATTCCCTTGACCACATGACCGTGTACATCGGTCAAACGATATCTCCGGCCCTGGTGTTTAAAAATCAATTGCTCATGGTCGATCCCCATTAAATGGAGGAGGGTAGCATGAAAATCGTGAACGTGAACGGGGTTTTCAGTAATGTTATAACTGAAGTCGTCCGTAGCTCCATAGCAAAATCCGGGTTTAATGCCGGCACCAGCCAACCACATTGTGAAACACCGGGGGTGATGATCGCGTCCGTAATTAGACGGAGTCAGCTTTCCTTGCGAATATACCGTCCTACCGAATTCTCCACCCCAAATGACCAATGTATCATCGAGTAGGCCCCGCTGCTTTAAATCTTTAAGTAAGGCGGCAGTAGGCTGATCCGTTTTACTGCATTGGTTTTTGATGCCCCGGGGGAGATAGTGGTGTTGATCCCAACCCCGCTGATACAACTGCACGAATTTTACGCCTTTTTCCAGTAGCCTTCTTGCCAGGAGGCAGTTGGCAGCGTAGGTGCCGGGGTCCCGACTATCTTTGCCGTACATTTCAAAAATGTGATCGGGCTCGTCTGATAAATCTGTAACCTCGGGAATGGAAGTCTGCATCCGAAAAGCCATTTCGTATTGGGCGATTCGAGCATTGATCTCCGGATCTCCGTAGGCGCTATTCTGTAATTCGTTGATTTGCCGCAGGTATTGTAACATTCGGGCCCGATCGCTGCCATCGTAGTTTTCGGGGTTGTTGAGAAATAATACGGGATCCGCACCCGACCTAAATCGCACACCCT
>JANQRV010000220.1 GCA_028284395.1 Saprospiraceae bacterium | reverse complement strand
ACTTCCGCCAAATCCGTTGCTGTAGTGAATGACCGTAGCTCCGCCACTTGCCAATAGCGCCAGCGAAAATTTGTCGGAAAAGTCGAACCGATAACCCAGGCTGCCATGGTAGGCTTCACCGCCATCCAAGTTTTTGTCGTCTTTGGAAGCATTTTCCAGTCGTTTGGTAAACTGTAAGCGCCCCATGATTTGACCATATTCCAAATCCCCGTAAACGCCAAAGACAACACCGGATTGTTTGCTAGATCCTAATGTAGCTTGAATCGTATAGCCAGCTGAAGCCCCCGCAGATAACTTTAGATCTACTTGGTCCTGGGCGACAAGGCGAGTCGTGGCGAGGGTAGTCAGTAACATTATTGAGATGACAATAATGAAAGAAAAATGACATTTGAAACTAATTTTTGAAGGTAGCATAGCATACACTTTTTGATTGTTTAATCGATCTTAATACGATGATTCAAAAGTGCATAGCCCGGCTTTTTTTTCTGTAAACTTATGTTGTAAATTAGTGAACTTATGTTGTAAATTTTTGATAATTAGTATTTTATGTTGCTTTAAGGTAGGGCCATTTCTGAGTTTTAGTTGCTGGATATAGCGGTACACGTTTGACTTTTTACCGCCATGGATGGGACTGCTCCAAACCATCACCCGCTCTTTTCTCATATCCAGGACCGACGCATCCTCCGGGGTGTGTTTCTTGCTCGTAACCTTACCTTATCTCTTAGAGGGTATTTAGTGTGTTGTTAGGTAGTAAATTGCTGCAGAAAAATCAACTTAATCTTTGTAGCGTGCGGCGTTGATCATTTTTGTTTTTAGTTCCTCTAATTGGTGCTTTGCCTTAGAGTGGTCTTGCCGTTTTGTTAAGAATAAGCGTTTTGCCTGCAAAAACGTACTAGGTGCCATTTCCAACCGCTCATACCGATTCCGGTCGATCTCCAACAATTGCCGATCGATCCGAAAAATCTCCTCTTTCATCTCCCATTCCTGCAAAGCCTGATCATATTCCAAATAAAGCGTCCGGACCGATGCCTTATCCAATTCCGCTGCCAGCCGATTGTCCGCGACAATCCGCCGTCGCTTCCCAACAATCAATTGCCGATCCTTCTTCGCCCGATAAATCACACTGGAAGAAAAGGAAATTGCCGGCCTCGGTTTCCCATCTAGAGTATACGTCAAACCCACTGTGGGCACATACTTCAGCCATTCTCCCTTCTTAGAAATCTGGTATTCCGCCAATTCCGCCTGCGTTTTAACGGCGTAAAAGCTGTCGATAGAGGCATAGAGTACTTCCAGAGGAGGCAAAGAGTCCGATGGTACAAAAGTCAGTAACAATAATATTTTCATGATCTATTGTTTGCCCGATCCGACGATCAATCAGACGGAGATTTTGATGAAAGTGAAAGAACCGGTAAGGCGAGTTGGGGATGGGGGAGGAGGCGTCATTCGTTTTTGTTCGGCCAATATCCGCTGCTCCTGATTCTTCAATCGAGTGATCTGCTGCAATTGTTCGATCTCCAATTCCAGGGCCTTGATCCGCTCCAATTCCATTTTAGGTGGTTTGGCTTTCAAAAGCTGTTGGTAAGTCTCATAAAGTTGCTCCTGTTGCACGACGTCCTCTTCCTCCAAAGCCCTTTTTTGGGTAGCTTGGAGCAAATGAGTATGAATTTGCCATTCCCGCGTTTGCTCCCGCTGCTTTTGCTCCAAAGTCTTAAGTTGATTGGAAAGGATCAAAATTCTCGGGTTCATTACCTCAAAAAAGGTATCCTGCATAATGATTGCCGGCCGGAGTTCGGGAATCACTTCCAGCCAAACAGCCGCTAAAAATTGCCCCTTCACATAAGTCTGCCGGGAAACAACCATATCGTGATGAAACCGGAATTCCCGATTCGCAGATATCTCCAAACTAGCCAGCATTTTTCCCGATAACCACCGATTCACACTATCCACCGGCACCTGCACAAATCGCTTCGTCTCATATTTCAGTTCCCGTCCGGAATGCGATGGAATCACCCGCGTAATTACCGTGTTATTCCGGTCCAAGACCCTGAACATCCCTTCCTCCAACAACACCGCCCGATTTTCCGAAGCACTAATGCAATACCCTTTACCCTCGAAGGTCTCCGTTCCCAGTCGCCCAAAGTATTGCACTTCCAACAAATCCTCCGATCGCTGAAACTCCGCCGCCAAGTGTGTCATCGTCCCAAACAAACGATTATAGCTCGTCCAAAAGCCATTGGCAAATAGCGGTTTCAAAGAAACACCGGCCAACAGCATAAAGCAAAAAATTACGGTCTCGCCTTTGGTATCGCCCGCACGAATCCGAAATGCAGGATTACCAGGGATTACAAATGCGTTCTTGTAAAAAGGGTAGAGTAGGGGCACGCCGCCAATCGTCATCATATCCAGTATCAAATGCGATAAATAGCTGTAGCAGTACACTAAAGTTAGTTTGGTGCTGCCACTGATTAAGTGCTCTATGAATCCTATTGTTAATGTTGTAGTGATTAAGGCTAAGCCGCTGTGCGTAATGGTTCTTTGTCCGTAATTTCGATTGATGGTAATTGATATAGGCCATAGGGCTTTTCCTACTAGAGATTTTGGTTGATCGATGTCTGGGAGGATGGCGGCTACGGTCATGGTAGTCATTGCTATCGGCGTTTCAAAAGGATTTATGCCGGATAGGCTGGATAGGATTCCGGTGAAGATGTAACTGCCGATGATGTGGTTTGGAGATTTCATATTTTTTGTTTTTACTTGCCGTTAAGGCTTTTGATTGTTCTTTTTTGCATTCGCTCAAAAAAGAACCAAAAAACGCTCGGCAAACATCCAATCGCTCCGCGGGATTTGCCTGGCCTCCCGCGGTGTGGGATCGGCTATTATGATCGTCCGGCTTCACGGCCAATTTATTAAATAGCCTCTGGAGGAGGGGTGTGGGTGTGCTATGGCAGGTGCGTACTTCTATGTTTTTGTTTTGATATTTTATTTTTTGTTTCCCATTTTTGTTTTTGGTGTGGATAGGCACAACAAGAAATTTTTCCGTTAGAGCAGCCGTAAAAGAAGCTGCAAGCGCAGCCGTAAGAACAGCCGACCTACTCTGCCCCAACTCCCCATACCCAAAGGCTATCTAAAAAATTGGCCGCGAAGCCGTACAATCATGATAGCCGAGATCCCACACCGAGCGCTGGCCTGAAAAATTTCCCGGAGGATTTAAATTTTTCTAGCTTTTTTGTTTCTTTTTCAGCAATGGAAAAAGAAAATACAAGCCCTTTGCGCAGCAAAAAAACAAGCGCAGCATCAAACATACCGCCGCCGCAACGCCTTAAAAATCCGCCGAGAAAAAAAAGCAATCACCAAAGCAATTCCCCCCAGCAACCGAAAAGCCCCAGCATTAGACCCCAATTCATTACCCAGGTATCGAAGCACCAACAGAGAAGAAAACCCAATAATCAAAGGAACACTAAAATCGATCTCCTGCCGGGCAACGGCATAATGAACCTCCCCTAAGACGTCATTGGAGAGCACCGGCTCTTTATCCAGGCGTTCGATTAGTTCAATAATAAAAAGTGGATTCCCCTGGGTGTGTTCCCAGATCCGGTTTTGAAAAAGAGCGTAATCCTCAATGCGGGCTTCTAATGGTTCACTGAGTTGATCGATGAACTCGATCGTTTCCAGGCGATTGAGCGGTTGTAAGGTCAATTTTTCAAAATTAGACAGGCAGTCGGCATGATCAATTTTGACATGGCGTGCTGCGGCAATTACGTGAAAATGATTCTTTAGTCGAGCAAGGATATCGGCGCCAATTTTGGTGATGTTGGTCATATCATCTACGATGATGGTGTAACCTTTTCGGGGTGTGGCCTGGATGGCTAGCTCGCAGAGGCGTTTGGTACTTTCTTTGGTGGCGATCTTTTCGAGGTGTGCTTCGTCTTTGACTTGGTGGAGGTGATCCAGGATGGCTTGTTTGTCTTGATTGAAGAGGGCCAGGAGCAGCCCTACGAGTACTTTCTTGGGGTAGCGGAAGTCGTCGAGACGGATGATGTGTTCACCTTTGTAGTTGTCTAGCAAATGGGTTTTGCCGATGCCCATGGGACCCAGGAGAAGGAGATTGACTTTTTTATAAGTTAGTTCCTGGATCTTTTGCATTTCGGTCTGGCGGCCGATGTGAAAGTGTGTCATACCGTATTGCATGGGCACGATGGAGATATTACGTTGGTGTGTCCAAAATGGCCATATTGGAGATTTTTTGAGATGAAGTGCCTGACTAGTCAAATCATTTTGTTGTCGAGCATATTGGCGCAATTGCGAAGGCGTGGTTCTTTCGTTGCTCAACTGCCGAATGCGCTGATAAATGGTTTGTTGGTTCATATGGGGTTGAGAAGAGGAAGAGCCGGCGGGGAACAGGTAGGTCCCAGCTCCTTTAGAGGCCAGCTTGACCAGGTAATCTAGCAGAGCATCGAATAAACGGTCACTGAGTGAGATGGTCGTTTGGCGATTGGGGGCATCGGCACCGGCGAGGAGTGTCCGCCGGGGCAGATCAATGTCTTCCCGTTTGAGGCGAACAATGTCGATGGTGCGCATACCGCCATCCACCATTAGCAGGATGATGAGCCGGTATTTACAACCGGCTTTTTCGAGCAGGTGCTGGATCAGGGTACTGGAGGGCAAAGAAGGATTTGTGTGCATGGGACTATAAGTTTAAGGGTTGGTTGGTGGTGAAACGGAAACGGAAATCGGAGGCACAGACGCGGGCTGGCGTTGCCCCTTTAGGCCTCTTGACATTGGCTTTAATGAATAGGGCTGGCCAATGTGTGTTTTGTTCATATACCGGAATACCTTTGGCATCGATGTAAAACTGGACGTTGGGGCGATTGATAACAAGGTCTTGGCAATTAATCTGCAGCGTTTGCTGCTCAAAATTGACCGTGCCTTCATAGACGTAAATACATTCATTGATGCAGTTGGTGCCCGGATACAGATGTTCGACCTCAAAAGTAGGGTAGGGGCAATCGGGGGTGTTCTTAAGTTGGGCGGCAGTGATCTCGCAGCCGAATAGCAACCAGGAGCAGCATAAGACATAACTCCCCCTTACCGTTACCAGCAGCAATAGGCCAAATAATGCTCTCAATTTTAATGGATTTGTTGGTTTGAAATTGTTTTACAAAGATCTGTAAATTAATTGATTGTGTCAAATGAGGTTGAGGGAAAGTCGGGGCATTTGGGGGTAAATTTGGGTTATTAGGATGGTTGTTCTATTTAAAGGTCATCACTTCTATACCTGTCCACTCGCTCGAAACGCCGTTTACTTGTGAGGCTCTGGACTTTTCAAGAAAATGTTGAGCAGTTTGATCTTCCGGATGAATTGTCAATGCCTTTTCAAAAGCTAAGGTAGACAGATCAAATTGCCGAGAGAAATACATTTGCATGGCTTGGTCGAAGAGGGCGAAGCTTTCGGTCTTTTTCCTGATGATGTCAGGTTGGTCGCCGTCAAAACATTCGTAAATACCGGTCGGTTCTTGCTTACCTTTCAGTTGTACTTCTCCTAGGAAGCGAAAATGAAAGCTATCTGTCAGTTGAGAATGATTGGCCGCCTCAACTTGAATCTGTCTAAGACTTTCTTCACTTAAGAGGATGTTTACCTTGAAGTATTTTGTCAAACTTTCGATACGAGAAGCAGTATTAACAGTATCGGAAATAGTAGCCGCATCCATACGTTGATCATCTCCAATAATGCCCATGACAAGCGGGCCAGAATGAAGACCAATGCCAATTCGGATTGGAGGTAGGGCTTTTTCCTTACGCTCTTCGTTGTACAGCCTGAGCGTCTTTTGCATTTGAACAGCTGCCCGAAGACCATCAGTTGGTGATTCCTTGAAAAGTGCCATGATGGCATCTCCTAAATACTGGTTGACAAAGCCTTGGTTATCTTGGATCACTGGCCCCATCCTTTGGTTGAAGGCATTGACGAAGCGGAAATTCTCTTCCGGTGTCATCGTCTCCGATAGAGAAGCGTAATCCCTAATATCTGAAAACATCACGGTGACATCTTGAGCCACGGCATCGCCTAATTTTACGTCCATGATGTCCTTACGGCCCAGAGAGTGGATAAATGCATTGGGCACGAATTTAGAAGCTACCGCGTTAAGTTCCTTTTGGTAAGCCAGTTTTTCTTCTTGTACCGCCAGTTTGCGTCGCTGTTTTTTGAGTTCCAAGTGCCGGATGTAGAAAAGCCCGCCCAAGGCTCCTAATCCGTAGGTAAGGTAAGCCCACCAGGTTTGCCACCACGGTGGTAGGACCCTGATTGATAGACGTCTTTCTTGTTCCGGCCAGTGATCAGTTAGAGTTGCCTGGACGCGAAAGTTATAAAAACCCGGTGGCAGGTTGGTGTAGCTGGCCAGCCGATTGGATGCACCAATTTCTTTCCAGCCCGTATCATAGTTTTCAAGTTGATAACGATATCTGACATTGTCTTGATCCAGGTATTCCAGTGCAGAGAACTTGAGGTTAAAGTCTCTTTGATGATGATTCAGGGTCAATTCATCAGTATAGGCAATGGAGCGGGTAAGGGGAGAAGGCCAAGCCAATGTATCACCCAGGGTTCCTCTAATACTCACAGGTTGATTAAAAAGAGTGAGTTCTGTCAGAACAACCTTTAAGACCTCTGAATCCTTTCGAATACTATCCGGATGGAACGTCAAAAAGCCATTAAAGGTGCCAAAATAGAAAACGCCTGATGCGGTTTTTCCCGTGGCACCTTTCGCGTTGGTAGCCGTGAGTTTATGCTTGTGGATCAAACGCAATTCCCTCATTTGGGAGTCAATTAAATAAATTCCATCACTAGTGCCGATCCAAATGTTCCCGTGATCGTCTTCCAGGATTCCAGACCTTCCGCCATCAGGTAGCCCTTCATTTGAACCGTATTTGGCAATCAGGTTTCCGTCTAGATCAAAGCATTTCAGCTCTAATTGGCCGGCTACCCATACCCTGTCATTTTGATCAACGATCAATTCAATTCCGGTTACGCCAGGTAAATAGGGTTCAGTTGCCATGGTTTGAACGTTGATCCGACCAATTCCGCTCTCCGTAAATCCAAGCAGATTCTGGTCGTGGTCTTCATGGAGATTGCGGCAAAATCCCTTAACCCGAAAAAACGCATCCGCCTTTTCATCGTATAAGTACTGCATAGATCCTTCCCTTGTAAAAGACTTCAACCAGATGCGTCCTTTCGAATCTTGAAGAAATATATCTGGGTTTCCTGAAAAATCTCGATCGATAAGATAATGTTGGAACTCAAGGGTGTTCTTCTTGAATTTGCTAACTCCTTTTCCGGCACATGCTACCCAGACCCAACCATTGCGATCTTCCAGCGCATACCACACTTTGTTTCCCAATATGCTATTCGGGTTGCCGGGTTCATGACGATATACCTCGAATTCCCTACTCTCCGGATCGAAAAGATGTAAACCCGATGCCCAGTCCGCGCCCAGCCAAATCTTTCCATCCCTATTTTCATGGAAGGACTTAATGAACCGTGCATTGAGCCCCGAACCCTTCCCTTGAAAGGAAGTAAAATGCCTAATTTGACTTTTCCCGCTGATGATATTGACGCCAGCCCCATATGCGCCGATCCAAACATTGCCAATTTTATCTTCATAGATATCTAAAAGGGCGTTCCCGTTAATCGTTTGATTATCATCTGCATGCTGAATAAACCGATGAAAATTGTTCTCTTCCTGATTGAACAAATTTAATCCTAGTTCAGTACCGACCCATAAGTTTCCCTTGGTATCCTCCAGCATACTCAGAATAATCGAACTACTGAGGCTATTTGGGTCTGCAGGTTCATGTTGGTATTTTTTGCTAAAAACGCTCTCTTTCGTATCGAAGAAAAAAAGGCCGTTCTGTGAACCCATCCAAATATGATCGTTGCTGTCCATTAAGACTCTTGATACCTTCTCAGGAGGCTCGATCTCAAATGGGTAATCTTCTATAATGCGATCATTGATCGAATTGTATAGTTGGAGTCCTCTTTCGCGTACCAACCAAAATTCGTTTTCCTGCGCAGGAAATATTTTCACGATTGGACTCGCCAATTGACTGGTTGCATCTCCCTCTGATGTCAAGATAGATATTAAGGATTTATCTGCATGGGTGTAAATGACCAGGCCTGAAGGGCCACCTAGCCATAATCGATTCCTTTCATCCACATAAATACAGTTGACGCGACCGAACCCTTTTAGATCAACTAGAAGCAATTCATCCCGGATTGGATCAACTCGATATAAGCCATCGCTTGTCATTACCCAAATATTACCTTCTTTATCTTGCAAAGATACCCAGACAGAATTTGATTTCAGGCCATTTGGATTCCCCGGCTCATGCTTAAACTCTAGAAAATCATGTCCGTCATAGCGAATCAAGCCACTACCCCAGGAGCCGAACCATATGAATCCCATGCTGTCCTGGAAGACGGAATTTATGTTATAATGCGGAAGCCCATGCTCTACCAAAAGATGTTTAAAGGTCACATCCTGCGGTTGTGCTTGGATAGCTATGCAAAAGTAACAAAGGGTAGCCGTAAGGAAAGTAAATTCTAGAGGACTTCGAGTTTTCATACCATTTCGATGATACCGCTGGCAGGTTTTTAATGAGGTTTTCGATCTTATCAAAAATAAGATAAATTTTTTGGTGAATGAAGTGTTATTGAAGAACTGGTCCACGGGGTTAAGTGATTAAAAATCTCACTTAAACCGCATCACTTCCACCCCAGTCCAACCCTCCGGAACTCCCTTAAGCGAATACTCACTAGCCTTACTCAAAAATAACCGCGCCGGCTGATCCGCTGGATTCACCTTCAGAATCTGATCAAAAGTAGCGGCGGCTTGCGGAAACTCCTGTGCAAAGAACAAATTCAAGCCCTTTTCAAATGCTGACTTCAACTCAGCTTTATTGGCGGTTGAGGCAGGCCCATCCCCATCAAAGCATTCATAAAGTCCCACCGGTTCCTTTTTCCCCTTGACTTGCACCCGGCCCAAAAAACGAAAATGGAATTGATCCGCGTTTTCAATCTGCTGTAGCGTTTCTTCACTCAAAAGAATGGATGTACCGAAGTGCTTGGTCAAACTCTCGATACGGGAGGCAGTG
>JANQRV010000216.1 GCA_028284395.1 Saprospiraceae bacterium | reverse complement strand
CAGGATCAACTGTTCCTCCTCCGTAAAATCTACTGAATTAACCCCACCTGCCTGTTCACCACTCCCCTGCCAGAGAAACAAGTCGTTGCTATTCATTGGCTGGTGACCGGCCAACTCCACGATTGGCGATCCGTTATTGGAAAGCAGCAGGGCCGTACTTTGTTCATTGCTGTTGCCAACCAAGATATACTTTTCCTTATCAATCCAGGCCGCATCGATAATGTAGAGCGCCGGGCCGGACATAGCTCCGGTCTCCATCCGCCGCTTCACCGACCACAGCCGAACAAACCGGTCGTGGCCTCCCGACAGAAACCGTTGGCCATTCCGAGAAAACTGTACGCTTCTCACCTGTCGGTTCGGGATGGGAGCTGCTAAGGTATCCATTGTAGTTTCACTACCACTTAAGTCCCATAAATATAAATTACCGCTTTTGCCTCCAGCCAGTAATAATGGCCCCTCCGGTGAGTAGTCAATTGCATTAATGGGTTCTGGCCCCCGAATGACCGATGATACTTCTCCGGATAACGACCAAAAGATCAATGAGCTGTCGGTGCCCGCCGATATCAATTTCCTTTCCTCGTCTACGATCACCACATCATTAATGCGCCCCGAATGCTTTTGGAGGATGTTTCGCTTTGCCTCGTTCTGGAAGATCAAATGTAGGTCAGAACCGCTTGCAGCAGCAAGTAATGTTGCATCGCGATCAATCGCAATAGCTCTAACTCTGTCTTTAAACCCTTTGTATTGTTTGGCCATTTTGCCGTACAAATCCCAAACTTTGGCGGTGCCGTCACGGCTACCGGAAACCATGAAACGGCCGTCGGCCGAAAAAGTTAAGTCGGTAATTCCCTCCTGATGCCCATGCAACTGATCCACAATTTCGCCGGCAAGATTCCATTTCACAATTGTTTCGTGGTCCGCAATGCCATAGACCAATCGATCGTGACTGCCGTATAGGGCTCCCAATAGGGTTTTGCCGGCGCTAGCAAATTTTATCGGAGGTGAAGGATCACTTTTTTCCAAACTCCAAAGGAAAGCATGAGGTCCGGAAGTAGTGAGCACCCTGGAAGCCCGGTCGCCGCAACAAAAGCTTGCGGAGGATACGCTACCTTCCATAGGTAGCATGGTAATTTCAGCTGTTTCGCTTGGGTCCCAGACAGCAATCCGATCCTGACTTCCAGCCAGGTAAAGCTGTCCATCAGAAGCAACTTCGACTATTTTGACATCACCGGTCAAAACCTCCCACTGACGCCGAAGCCCCCCCCGTAGATCCCATTCTTTGACGTACCCTAGGGTACCGCCGATAAAAGCTTTTCCATCCGGTGTAAAACTCAGATCATTTACCGGTCGAGGACTGACATCAATGGTATCAAGCACCCCACCATCGGTATTCCAGATGACCATTTTATTATCCCGGCCACTGGTAATGATGCGATTTCCATCCGGAGAGATTGCCGCGGCAATGATCCTGGTCGAATGCCCCTTCAAAATGGCCAACAACTCCCCCTTTCTATTCCATAACCGGCCGTTGTTATCTTGAGCGTAGGTAAGGAGCAAATCACCATCAGAAGATATTTCCACCCCCATTATTGCACTCCGGTGCGGTAGGGCAACGCCGTAGAATTCATTGGTATTGAATATATCAACTAAGGCTTGTCGGGCATTTTCACTGCTTCCTTTTGCCTCCAATGCCGCTTCGGCTAAACGCAGACCAATGGAGGCGTCCTTAATCGCCATCTGCCTGGCCTTGGCACTAAGGTCATTCGCCCTTGCTGTCCAGTATTGATCCCAGGCAAAAAAGGTAATCGCTATTGCTGCCATTGTTACGATGGCGAACATCAAGCGCCGAAACCGTCGATTCCTTTTCCGTCCCGCCTCCAATTCGGCGCGACGCTGTCTACTACGGGCAATCAATTGCTGTTCCTGTTTATTCCAACCGCGCATGCCGGACGCCCCAGCTTCCACAATCAACAAGTCTGCTTCATCAATGTAAGTTCCGTCCTCCTCTTTTTCAAACTCCAGCATTTTGGCCGTCAAGATCCGCAATGCCCGCTGGCCCACTTTTTCCGAATTGCGAATTTCTTTCTGAATCAAAGGTGCCAACGTATCATGAGCCAGTCCCGTCTCCGCCGGTGCCCGGTCCGTCAATAGGTAAGAAGCTTTGAAGCGCCGGATCAATTCGTCCAGGATGTTAAGTTGATGGGGATAAATTACCCGGAGCTCCCTTAGGCTTCTACTCTGGGCCGTTCCCATGTCCGTCGTATGCAGATGGAGTACATCCAATGCCAGACCAGAATCCGCCACTTCGGAATTCCAGGTTCGGATCTGCTCCATCTGCTCGCGGAAAAAATCGTCCAGTAGAATACCGGCACGGCTGAGTTCGAGGTATTTTTCATTGTCAAAAGTGGGAGGTCCTCCGGCTACTGTTCTGTCCCACATTTTCGTCAGTAGGATTTGCAAGACCGGGGCAATCGGCGATTCGCGGTCGACCAGCAAATCGTCGGCAATGATTTCCGGGAGGAGTGGTTCTATCTCCAACTGGTAATGGTTTCGCAGGTATTCATTGGAGGTGAGACCGGTAATGACTTCAATGATGCCGCGCCGGTTCAATTTCTCCACAAAAACCAGGTCGCGGGGAATTTCTAGTTGTCGGCAGAGCTGTTCAATCTCAGCGTGAAATTCTTTGCGATAACCCAGTACCAGTTTGCCGCGGGGGCGTTGGGCAGGTTCGTCGAGTATCGCCCGCACAAACTCCAGGAAGTCTTGGAGTTCCCGGGGTTGATTCTCGATGGGGCGCGTAAAAACCTCTTCGACCTGATCTAACAGGAGAATCAAAGGTTTATCTTGTTCGCTTTCCCTTAATTTCCAGTATTGGCGGATGGCTTCAACATCCATTTCTCGTCCGCTGGAGATGGCCCCACGTACGGTTCCACGCAATCCGAGGGCAGGGTCCCGTCGGAGATAGAGAACCTGATGTTTCTGTTCCAATCTCGGCAACACACCGGCTTCCAGTAAGGAAGACTTCCCTACTCCAGACTGTCCGTACAGCAATAGCACCGGTGGCGCAGCCGGATCACTCAAGTGTTGGTATAAATTGCGTATTTCATGACCGCGACCAAAGAATATGGCAGCGTGTTCTCTTTCAAATCGGCGAAGGAATAAGTAGGGCCTCTCGGGTAAAGCCTGGAGTTGATGGATCTTGGGAAGACCGAAAAGCGGATTGTTGGCGGCTTTGGGCAGATTCCATTCGCGGACGATCTCGGCGCCTTCCCGGTAATAGATCTGCCAGGGAAATTGACTGGCCAGGGAGCCAGGCAGATTGTTGATGCTCTGAAAAACAAAGTCTCGGGTGGTGCCGTCGCCGGTGCGAATCCGGATCTCATCCCGTGCTTCCTGCCAGGCGCGGTCAATGTTGTGCCCTTGCCCCAACCCCTTATAGAACCGGGCTGAGATGGTTGAGGCTTTACTGTCTTCAATAGACATATAGGTACCGATGACCGCTGGCACACCGGCATCGATGAGATCCTGAGCCTGTCTCTGGGTCGAGCAACCATTTAAGAAAACCAGCCGCAAGCCATTTTGACGACTGAAGAAAGACACCAGGCCCGCACCGTGGGCAACCACATTGCCCTCATCGAAGGATTCGAGCAGCAACTGATAGCCATCGGCATGGCCGGCGAAGTGGAAAACGGCAATCCGATCCCGGTAACGGGCTCTTTGGAAGGCGTCGATGATGTCGTCGACGGTAGCTCCGGTCAATACTTCAACCTCACATAATCCTTCTTTAATCGCTGGCGCTAAGGCGTCCTCTAGCGCTGCCTGCTCCTTTGAGAGACTTGCTAGGTGTCGACCAGGAATCGTCCGGTCGTTGGCAAAAGCGAGAAGAATTACCGGGCAGTCTGCCATATTACTTGGGTATCAAGGTGTAGTACGGCATTAAATATAGTCTTTTTGACTGATAAAACGGGCTAATGCAGTTCTTCCCAGTTTTGTCGGATGTCAGCGATCAATCGAATGACCATCAACACAATTATTGCGGTAATCATAATCTTGGTTTTAAGTGGTTATAGTTACCCCCAAATTGTCGGAATTCTAGCGGAAGATAAAGGCCAATTGAGTAATTGCCCCTTTTTATTGCGTCAGGATCGCTTTTCGCAGTTTCTCCAGATAGAATTTCAACGGTTTGGGCTTTGGCAAAGACCTTTTTTTCTTTTCCATTTTATCGTTTTTGTGGTACAACGATCATAGCCGGTTCCATCATCGGTTCTTGCGTTTCAATGGGATGATGATCCAGAAAATCAGTCGTAAAGTACTTTGATAGAAAATGGTCGACGTTATCGAAGAAGACGGCGTCAAGACATTCCTCTACTGATCTGCCAAACTTCAACTGCGTTACCCGTTCTGGCGAAAGCAGGAGACCTTCGCCATCGTCGGCGTAAAGGATGTCCCCCCCATTGTTGAGGTAGGTCAGTAAGTCTGCCTTTAATTGGGAAAAGGTATCGGCTTTGGTATACCCGTTGAAGGGGTTGATTAAACCATCATAATCGCTGCCTAAGGCAATTAAACTCCAGCCATCCGCTTGCTCTCCGGCTTCACTTCGGTGCTCAGCAATGGTTTTCACAATGTGAAATATGTTCGACCAGATGAGTTGAAGATACATTGCGTGGAGTTCCTTCTGCAACTTCTTATATTTGGCACTTCCGCTTCGGGCACGTTTGATTTTCTTCTTCAGCTTTTTAATGCGGCTCTTGAATTCATCGCCCGGCATTCGTGCTTCATTGAGAATAATACCGATCAGACCGTCCGAATCGTAGGTTTCTAGGATGTCTTCATCCGTCAGATTGATCTGCCACCGGCTGAAGTATTTGCCTTTATCGATGCCGTGCACATCTACGTTCTTCTGAGCTCGATCCAGCGTACTACAACCGCTGACCGCTCCGTGGCTATGAATGATGGGAATTGCATCCCCCATTGCTCTCTTTTTTCGAATCAGGGCATAAAATTCACGGCGAGTATCGATGCTCATGTGTTTGGTATCGATGAGGATCCGTCGCCCGGTTTGTCGATCCAGCATTTGTTCGACAACGGACCGGCCAAGATCGGTAAATCCTTTGTTAAGTCCCACTTCCTGATCGAGCAGATAACGCATACCCGGTGTCGATGGACGCTTCCATCGACCGACAATCGCAGACCGATCGGAAAAGCTGCGAGCATGTCCCATCAGTAGATTGTTGTAGTGATGGGCCAAGGTGACGAACAAGGGCGCAAATCGGCCTCCCTTCTCGGTTTTTACCTGATGGATATTCTCCGAAAAAGACCGCTTCAGGGCATGGATCTCCGTTTTTGCCAGCGCATGGTATTCCTTTTGCAGAATGGATTGGCGGGGGTAATGGCCAAGAGCATGTCCTCCTTCAAGGGTCAGAATACCGGCAATGGTGTGCTCGTCACTCAGAAACGCTACGAATTCTTCATAGTTCGTTGCGATGCGAAATTGTTTTTCGGGATATTTAACGGATTGTGCCCTAGTTTGGCGGATCAGAAAATTCCGTTCAGCCAAGAACTCTTCAAAGTAATTGACGTCGTTATCCAGATCATCAGATCCTTGTGATAGTGACGGTTGGACCCGGTTTTCCGGAAATCCGGTCACTGCCATTCCCAAGTATAGGCGATCCTTAGCCGGCAGGATCAGGTCAAAGAGCCATTTAAAGGGTTTTCGGGGTCTCAGTGCAAACATTTCGCGCTCAATGGGGTAAAGGGCTAAAAAAGGTGCTCGAATGCCTCCCTCTATACAGGCGTCCAAATGCGCCTGAGAAGATCTCGCCATATCCTTGATGGAAGATCGGATCAGCGGATGGAGTTTGTCAAAAGCCGCTTGCTGCTCAGGATAGGCATCCCACATTGTCTTATCCCGATAATCGGGGTGCTCCGAACAACCGAATGGTTTTAAACTTGAATGAAGGTGAATATCTGCAATCGGGTTAGACATGGGTCCAGGTTTTAGGTGTTGTTGATACATCCTTCAATGTAGTCGATGGCGTCATGCAAAGAAATGGGCGCACGGTGAGACGTCCAATCAGAATGGTAAGTGGCTCCCTTGGCCTGGTAAGTGGTCCAACTTCAGGTATACTGTAATTTTTGAAGGTTTTCGGCTTGTCGGGGCCCTAAATTCTGCTGGCCATAGATGGTAAAATATTCCTGTTTTTGAAAAAAGCCGATGTTGATTTGCCGCCAATCTTCGTCCGAATAGGATCGCTTCAAGACCATGGCCCATTCCAACCTCAACAAAGCACTCCTTTCTTGAAAGTTGTCGGCCGCTAAGTGAGCCAGGTCGGCATCGCACAAAACTTTTTCCATTAGATTTTTAGGTTTTTGTGGAAGTTTTGTCGCTTCGATACACCCTAGGACCAGACCGATGTCTGGCAGAGAAAAAGATAGACTATATAGGACTTGCAAGCCGATGAGAACACTGGCATCTTCATGTTGCCAATAGCTGTAAATATGCCCGGTATCGTGCAACCATGCAGCGATTTGTACCAGTTCCAGCTCTCTCTCAGATAGACCACATCGATGGCCGATTTGGACACAAGACCGGACAACTTCCCGGGTATGTACGTAATCATGGTAAAAGAGGTTTTCCGGTAATTTGCTGGTCAATATGCCGGTGGCAATGTTTTCGATTTTTTGGAGGATTGTCATTTTTTGTTTGGGTTTCTTACAAAGGTGCAGGAATGCTCTTTAGATCCCAAGAATCTTGTAGTAAAGCAGGAGAATCATCACGTGAAAGGGGGTGCTTAGGTTCAAAAGCCTGGTTTGCCCTTTGCCTTTAAGCCTCCCGATCGCATCCCCGGCATTTCCCCTCTTAGCACATCATTATTATTGTTTTGTCCCGGAAGTCTTGCCCCGGTCAAACGATCAAATCCATCCGGAGATAACCTGGCCGGTGTATTGTCGAAAGTGGCGGCTCGCCATCCGGCCAATAATTGGCGGTAGTCCTTTAAAACCTCCTGATAGGTCGGTACACTTGCCCGGTTCATTAGTTGCATGGGATCATCGTGCAAGTAGAAGAGTTCTTCCCTGGGGCGGGGAACCGTGAAAAGATCAACCTGGGCAGCATTCAACAGTCCTTTTTCTCTCATTGTATTCAGGTCCTTTTGTGAGGCACTGCGTTTGGAGTCCGCCGGACCTCCATTGGGAAATTCGGGACGGGAATTTAATACATAAAGGAAGTCTTTTGATCGGATCATCCGTTCGTGGGCCTCGTAATCATGCCAGTTGTGCTCGGAAAATACATAGCGCCGGAATTCTTTTTCGGGATCTTGAAAAAGGGGAGCAAAACTTTTGCCCTGGAGATAATCCGGCAGTTCGAGGCCGGCCAGATTCAGCATCGTCGGTGCGATATCTACTGCACTTACCAAGCTATTCGAAATGGATCCTTTTTCACGAATTCCAGCGGGCCATTTAATGACCAACGGCGTTTTCATACCACTGTCGTATACCCGGGTTTTACATCGAGGAAAAGGACGACCATTGTCTGCCATGACCAGTAAAAGGGTATTATCGGTCACCCCCTGTCGATCCAGTTCCTTGACCACTTCGCCAATGTAAAAATCAAACCGCCCGATTTCATTGTAATAGGAAGCCAGGTCTTGCCGGGTGGCTTCCGAATCGACCAGATAAGGCGGAACAATCACATCGGCGGGATCATGCGGTGTTCCAAAATCATCGGCCTGCCAGTCCCGGTGGGCATCAAAGGCCGCAAACCAGGCGAAGAATGGCTGATCCATCGGTCTTTCTCGCAAGCACTTTACCCATCGTTCTTCCCCTCCACTGCCAGCCTCCTCGCGTTCGTAGGCATGATCAAAAGCCCGAAGGGCGGCTTGTCCAAAATGAGACTTACCGGCCTGAACCGTATAATAACCCGCCTCTTTCAACAGGAGTGGAAAAGGTATTTGATCTTCCGGAAGAGGAGTGTGCAATTCTGCAGCTCCATTATTGTGGGGGTATCGGCCACTTATAATGCTGCATCGACTCGGACTGCAGGAGCTGGCAGTCAAATAGGCATTGGTAAAAAGCATTCCTTCTGCTGCCAATCGGTCGATGTTTGGCGTACGCACCACCTGATTGCCGTAACAACCAAAGTCATTCCAACTGACATCATCGGCAATGATGTATACCAGATTGGGGCGCTCAGAAACCTGGGAGAAAAGTGAAAGATGTTGGATGGCGGCTAAAAGTAACGGCCACAAAAGGTAAAGTTGGTTCTTCATAACAATCTACTGGTAGGTCCGAGATCACCCGTCTTTTATACAGTCTCGGTATCCATGTTTTTCTTTTCGTGAGAGGTTTGCTATTTGATGACGATCGAATCGGAAGCGGCCACGTTATAAGGCAAGGCACTTTCTCCCTTCAAATCAAACTTTTCGTTGATCTTTCGCAAATGATAATCGACCCCGATTTCCGAGCCGGGAATAAAGCCGGGGACAGTGATGACTTGGGCTAACACCCCTCCAAAACCACGGTGGATTACGCCGCGGGGAAGATAGAGTAAATCCCCTACCCTTAAGGGCATTTCCTGGATGAGTCCTTTGGTTTTTTTGGGCTTGAGGTTTTCGTAATTCTCGATCAACTCCGTGTGTTCGCTGGTAATGATCTTGGCTCCCGGCATGGCCATTTGCACCAGGTAGAATTCGTCGAAGCCGTTGTCTTTAGGGTGGTAATGGCTAAATGAATCCATGATGCGCACCCGGTGAGCATTGATGGAATGATAAAGATAGGGACCGACTTTTCCGAGCCAAGT
>JANQRV010000206.1 GCA_028284395.1 Saprospiraceae bacterium | reverse complement strand
CCTTGGCTTATCCAGTGTCTCCGTCGAATTGATAGTCGAATTGGATGGTTGTACCTCCAATAGAACGAGGAGTCTGAAGGTAAGGACAAATGCAGCGGAGCAGATCGAGGCGGTGGCAGTTGTCAACCCAAGCTGTGAGGGTGGAGATGGACAGATTATCTTGACTGCAGATGATCCTGCCGGTTCCTGTATCGAATTCAGCCTAGATGGCGAAAACTGGCAAACTGAACGGACCTTTACCAACCTGAGTGCAGGCAATTATACCGTTCAGGCGAGATATTGTGAAGAAGAATGTATCGAGATTTTCCCACAAAATGTGGAGATCACAAACCCAGGATTACCGGTCGCTGAGATCAGTAATAGTATTGATGTTCTATGTACCGGAGATAGTGACGGTTCTGCTGTAGTGACTGTAACGGGTGGAACGGAACCATATACCTATCTCTGGAGTAATGGGGATACTGATGCAACAGCGGACAATCTAATTGCCGGTAGTTATGGCGTGACGGTTACTGATGCGAACAACTGTGTATCAGAAGCATTTGTGACCATAAATGAACCAGACGAGGCGCTAATTGCGGAACTGGTCTCCACTGTAGACGTAGCTTGCTTTGGTGAGTTAACGGGAGCTGCTACCGTCAATGCCCAGGGTGGAACAGCACCTTACACCTACGTTTGGAGTAATGGTGCAACTATCAACACGATTGAAAATGTTGCAGCGGGTACATATTCAGTTACCGTCACCGATGCTCATGGTTGTTCCGATCAACTGGACGTTGCGATTGATGGTCCGGCCGTTGAACTGACCGCTTCCATTACCGCGCAGGTGGATGTAGCTTGTAGGGGAGAAGCAACTGGTTCAGCTACCGTGACGGTTGCTGGAGGTAATGAACCCTATACATTTGCTTGGAGCAATGGTGCCAATACTGCGACCGTTACCGATCTATTGGCTGGAAGTTACGGTGTTACCGTTACGGATGCCGGAGGTTGTACGGAATCCCTGATTGTAGACATCGCCGAACCGTTGACCGGCCCGGTTGTCGATGCAGGTGAAGATGTAGAAATTTGTCGCGGTGAAAGTGTGGATCTGGTAGCAACAGCCTCTGGTGGCACTCCGGGCTATACCTACAATTGGGATAATGGATTGGGCGCAGGCGCTGCTCATACCGTAAGCCCCACAACTACAACGTCTTACATTGTAGAAGTGACGGATGCAAATGGCTGTACCGATCTTGATACAGTTGCCGTAATCATTAAGCCACTGCCAATCGTTGATTTTGCGGCGCCGGTAGATAATATATGCGAAGGGGAAGGCGTAATCTTTGAATCGGTTATTACACAGGATGGTGCCATCTACACCTGGACTTTCGGTGAAGGTGCAACACCAGCTACGGCAACTGGCCCTGGCCCCCACGAGGTAACATACAGCACCGATAGTGGACTCTCCAGTACATCGGTAGAATTGACGGTGGACCTGGATGGCTGTATTTCTTCCCGGACCAGAAGTTTGAAAATCAGAACCAATGCTGCTGAGCAAATTGAAGCAGTAGTCGTGGTGAATCCAAGTTGTGAAGGTGGTGATGGCCAATTGATCTTGACCGCTGATGATCCCATTGGTTCCTGTATAGAATTCAGCTTGGACGGTGAGAATTGGCAAACGAACAGAACCTTTACCGGCCTTAGTAATGGCATCTACACTGTTCAGGCCAGATACTGTAATGAAGAATGTATTGAAATATATCCACAGCAGGTGGAACTGATTACACCGGAAGTACCGGTCGCAAGTGTCTTGAATACGGTTGATGTACAATGTACTGGAGACAGCGACGGTTCCGCATCGATCACTATTACTGGTGGTACCGAACCCTATAGCATTTTGTGGAGTAACGGTGCAACAGAAACTACGGTTGAGAATCTGAGTGCCGGTAACTATGGCGTTACTGTAACGGATGCGAATAACTGTATTTCCGAGGTCTTCGTGACCATCAATGAGCCAGATGCCCCATTAGCTTTATCGATTTCCGATCAGGTAGATGTTGCATGTTTTGGTGAAGCAACCGGCTCAGCAACGGTCGAAGCAACGGGAGGAACTCCTGCTTACACCTACTTGTGGAGCAATGGCGTGACGGAAGCGACAGCTACCGGATTGGTAGCTGGAACTTATGCCGTGACAGTGACGGATGCGCATAACTGTACCAGTGAAATCAGTGTGACAATTATCAGCCCATTGAGCGCCTTGACTGCCTCTATTACAGATCAGGTGGATGTAGGTTGTTCGGGAGAGGCAACCGGCTCAGCAACCGTGACTGCGCTTGGTGGCGTATTGCCTTATACCTACGCTTGGAGTAATGGCGCAACAACAGCAACAGCTGATAATCTGGCGGAAGGAGATTATACCGTCACGGTCACGGATGGTAATGACTGTTTCGAAGTTCTTAATGTGAGTATTACTGCTCCGGACTCCGATCTGACGGTAGATGCAGGATCCGATGTGGAAATTTGTATCGGTGAAAGCGTTGATATTACTGCTCTTGCGACGGGTGGTTCTCCAGGATATACCTACGAATGGGATAACGCACTGGGAGCTGGTGCTAGCCATACAGTTAGTCCTACGACCATTACCACTTACCGAGTTACTGCTACCGATAATGCCGGATGTACGGCCATCGACTCCGTTGCGGTCAACATCAAACCCGGACCTATTGCTGATTTTGTAGCTCCGGAAGAGAATGTATGCGAGGAAGCGATTGTTGTATTTGAATCTGTAATCGCACAACCTGGTGTCAATTATACTTGGGACTTTGGAGAAGGGGCAACGCCTGCAACGGCAACCGGTCCTGGTCCGCATGAAGTGACTTACAGCACAGACAGCGGTTTGTCAAGTGTTTCAGTCGTACTGACTGCCGAGTTAGATGGTTGTGAGTCCGTGCGTACAAAGAGCCTGAAGGTTCGTACGAAGGCCACTGAGCAAATTGAAGAAGTCGTGGTGGTCAACCCAAGCTGTCAGGGAGGTGATGGACAAATCATCATGACGGCCGATGATCCAGCAGGTTCTTGTATTGAGTTCAGCCTGGATGGAGAAAACTGGCAGACCGAACGCACCTTTACTGGATTGAGCAATGGAATTTACACCATACAAGCAAGATACTGCGAAGAAGAATGTATTGATATTTATGACCAGCAGGTCGAGTTGATCACGCCGGAAGCGCCGGTTGCTTCCATCTCCAATAGCGTTGACGTAGCTTGTAGAGGAGAGGCTACCGGTAGTGCATCAGTTACTGCAACTGGCGGCACACCTCCATACAGCTATGTCTGGAGCGAAGGTAGTACCACTGCCGATATCACCGGCCTAGTTGCCGGAACTTATAGTGTGACTGTATCAGATATCAATAACTGTGTATCTGAAGCTACGGTAACCATTAATCAGCCTGCTAAAGATCTTTTGGCGAATGCTGGAGAAGATCAGGAGACTTGTCCGGGAGACGAAGTGACGATTACTGCCACTGCCACCGGTGGAACGGCTCCATATACCTTTATCTGGGATCAGGAGTTGGGTGCCGGCGCTACGCACACCGTCAGCCCATTGGCAGAAACGATTTATACTGTAACCGTGACTGATGCCAATGGATGTGTAGCTGTTGATGATGTTACCATCACCATGGAAGCTCCGCCTATTGCTGATTTTGTTGCACCTGAGAACAGTGTTTGCGAAGGTAAAGTAGTAACCTTCACACCATTGATCGTACAGGACGGCGTTACGTATTCCTGGGACTTTGGAGAAGGTGCAACGCCTTCAATTGCCACGGGGCCAGGGCCTCATGAAGTGGTTTACAGTACGGATGGCGGTCAGTCCAGTGTATTTGTCGAACTGACAGCACAGAGTGGCGGATGTATCGCTTCTAGAAGTAGAAGCATCAAGGTACGGACCAAGGCCAATGAACAAATTCAAGATGTCGCCTTTGTCAATCCGACTTGTGGTGGTGCAGATGGGGAGATCAGCTTTACGGCCGACGATCCTTCCGGTGCCTGTATCGAATTTAGTTTAGATGAGATTACTTGGCAAACCGATCGGACTTTCACCGGCCTGACTGCCGGCGAATACACCTTGCATGCCCGTTATTGTGGAGGCGAATGTGCTGAAATATTTGATGGCCAAATTACGCTTACTGAGCCTGCTTCTCCGGAATTAGACATCGTAAGTGTTCAAGGTGCGGGCTGTGAGGGGAATTCAATCGGATCTGCGACTGCAGAAGCGAGTCTTGGACTACCTCCATATAACTATGCTTGGAGTACCGGACAGACTGGTGCCACAGCGGAGTCCCTACCAGCTGGAACCCACACGGTGACGGTTACTGATGCCAATAATTGTACCGCGACTGCTTCGGTAGTCATCAATGAATCGGAAGGACTGCAACTGATTACAATTCAGAATAATGTCACTTGTAACGGATATGCCGACGGTTCCATCGACCTGACCATCAATGGTGGAGTTGCTCCTTATACCTATGTTTGGTCGACCGGATCAATCAACGAAGATATCAGCGGGCTATCAGCTGGAATCTACAATGTTGCTGTCCGGGATGCGAACGGTTGTACGGGTACGACTTCAATTGAAATCGAAGAACCGGAGGTGATGGAGTTGACGATTTCCAGAACGGATGTGAGTTGTAATGGAGAAACGGATGGTACTGCCGACTTGACGGTCATTGGTGGAGTAGCTCCCTACTCTTATAACTGGTCAAATGGTGCTACAACCGAAGATCTAAGCAATTTAGCACCAGGCATTTATTCCATCGAAGTAACCGATGTTAACGGCTGTACTTCGACAAACAGTGTCGAAATTACGGAGCCGGAAGGAATAGATGTACTGACTACAACGGTAGATGTAAGTTGTAATGGAGATTCCGATGGCCGGATCGATCTCGAAATTTCAGGAGGAGTAGAGCCCTATTCCTTCATCTGGTCGACGGGCACAAATACAGAAGATTTGATTGGATTGACGGCAGGGTCCTATAGTGTTACCATTTCTGATGATAATGGCTGTGAAACCATCCGCAACATTGCGGTGGCTCAACCTGCCGATTTAGTCATAACTGTGAATAAAGAAGATGTCAGCTGTAATGGAGAATCAGATGGTAATATTGAAATATCTGTCAGCGGTGGGGTAGCCCCCTATACCTATGAGTGGTCGAATGGAGCAATTACGGAAAACATCTCTGATCTGCCTGCTGGCAGCTATACGGTCGATGTGACAGACGATAATGGTTGCGTGGCGACTTCAGTGATTGAGGTGGTCGAACCGGATCAGTTAACCTTGTCCTCAACAGTCGTTGACATTTCCTGTAACGGGGAAGCGGACGGCCGGGTCAATTTAACGGTCACCGGAGGTACACTACCTTACGCCTTTAGTTGGTCGAATGGCTCTGCGGCTCGCGATCAAAATAACCTTGATGCTGGTACTTACTTTGTAACCATCACTGATGCCAACGGTTGTATCATTGAGGAAGAATTCAGCATTCAGGAACCTGCTGAGTTGATTTGTAACAGCATCGTTCCGACGGACGCAACTGGTGTCGGATTGAATAATGGTAGCATTAACCTTTCCATCTTTGGCGGTGTGGCACCCTATACCTACAGTTGGTCAAACGGTGCGACTACCGAGGATCTTGCTAATATTGGCGCCGGTACCTATGAAGTGACAGTCACAGATGTGAATGGTTGTGAAACTAGTTGTTCTGCAACAGTCAACGAACCATCTTCGGTTAGTTGTTCACTGATCGAAACCAGTGTTAGCTGTCATGGAGGTTCTGATGGTACGATCGTGGCCAGTGGTTCTGGAGGAAGTGGCGCATTCGAATTCAGCCTGGACGGCAGCAACTTCAGTTCTGACAATAGCTTCGAAAATCTCAGTGCCGGCATCTATACAGTTTATGTGCGAGATGCTAACGAACCACTGAATAACTCCACTTGTCAGACCATTGTAACGGAGCCGATCGAAATGGAAATAGAAACGACCGAGACCGATGTAAGTTGCTTCGGTGATACGGATGGAGCGATCGAGCTTAATGTGACTGGAGGTACAGGACCATACAGTTATGCCTGGTCTAATGGAGATAATACTGCGGACATCGACGGACTTTCTGCCGGAAGTTATGCTGTAACGGTAACAGATGCCAATGGTTGTACCATTTCTGGTTCCGCCAGCATTGGTCAACCAAGCCAGATGAACTTAAGCGTTTCCGGTGAGGATGCCACTTGTTTTGATGAAGGTGACGGGTCGATTGATGTTGAGGTTTCCGGAGGTACACCTCCTTATACGATTAGTACCTTTAATTGGACGACTGGTATTACCTCGCAATTTACAGAGAACCTTAGTGCTTCGCTTTACACCGTTTTGGTCACGGATGCGAATGGTTGTATTGTGACGGATGATATTACGATTTCCGAACCGGAACAAATTGACGCGGTAGTTACGGCCTTTGATGTCAGTTGTACCGGAGAAGAAGACGGACGGGTAGAGATCCAAGCTACTGGCGGCACCGGAGAATATCGTTTCAGCGGTTTCAACTGGGACACTAGACAAACGGTTCGGGATATCAACCAACTTATTGCTGGTAACTATTCGATTTATGTTTCCGATGAGAATGGTTGTATTGAATCCTACAGTATCCGCATTGAAGAACCGGAGCCACTTACATTGACTTCAGGTTCGACCAACGTTACCTGTAGCGGGTCCGAAGATGGAAACGCCAGTGTAATTGCTCGTGGAGGAACAGATCCTTATTCATATGCTTGGTCAAATGGTAGTACAACTGCTAATCTGACGAATGTTGGAGCCGGCATTTATGAGGTAACCGTGACGGATGCCAGTGGTTGTAGTGATATTACCAGTGTGGCGATCTCCGAACCCGGCCCGATCATCATTGGCATTGATCCATTCCACGTAAGTTGTAATGGCGCGAACGATGGTGGAGTTAACCTGACCATTTCGGATGGTGTACAACCTTATTCCTACAGCTGGTCGAATGGGGCTACTAGTCAGGACCTCAGCAATATTCCTGCGGGTGCCTATACCGTACAAGTGACCGATGGAAATGGTTGTGTTGAAACGGCGTCCATAAATGTCGCTGAACCAAGTGCACTGACCTTGAATACGGTCGGTACGGACATCGATTGTAATGGCGATAACACCGGAAGTATTAATTTGACGGTACTGGGTGGAGCTGCTCCATTCAACTATCAATGGTCAAATGGCCTAGCTACGCAAGATCTAAACAATCTATTGGCCGGAACTTACAACGTTACCGTTACCGATGCCAATGGCTGTCAGGGTACGGCAAGCGCTACCATCGTGGAGCCAACTCTCTTGACTTGTGATGCTGTTTCTACAGATGCAACGGGCGCCGGCTTAACCAATGGAAGTGTTAATCTAACGGTAGGTGGTGGCACCCAACCGTACAGCTTTGCTTGGTCAAACGGAGCAACTACGGAAGACCTTAATGGAGTTGGTGCTGGTTCCTATGTCGTTACGATCACCGATGCCAACGGTTGTGTAAATGTATGTGGGGCGACGGTGAATGAGCCTTCTGGAATCAGTTGTGAGGTAGCAGTAGCCAATGTTTCCTGTACCGGTGAAGATGACGGAACGATTACCGTAAGTGCCAGCGGCGGAAGCGGTAATTACCAATACAGACTGAATAATGGAAACTATGTTTCCACGAATACATTTAATAATCTACCTGCCGGTATTTACACCATTCAGGTGAGAGATGCACAGGAGAATTCCATCACTTCTACCTGTCAGGCCTCTGTTGAAGAACCGGATGCATTACTGCTCAGTTTGATTAAACAGGATATTAGTTGTACAGGATTGGCGGACGGCGCTTTTGACCTGGCAGTTATTGGAGGAACTCCTCCATTTACTTATGCTTGGTCAAATGGAGCAACTACTGAAGATCTAAGCGGCCTGGCTGCCGGTACTTACTCGGTCGTTGTAACGGACGCCAATGGATGTTCGAGAACAGTGATCAGCGGTATCACCGAGCCGGAGGAAATGTCACTAGACATGACAACCTTCGACATCAGCTGTTACGGTGGCAACGACGGATTGATCAATTTGACGGTATTTGGTGGTACGACCCCATATGCTTACAATTGGTCTAATGGTGCGGGTACACAGGATCTCAATGGTCTAACCGCCGGAATTTATACGGTCGAAGTGACGGATGCCGGGGGCTGTAGTGAGATTTACAGCGTAACCCTGAATGAGCCATCTGAACTCCAGATCAATATGGAGAGTACCGATGTGTCCTGTTTTGGCGGAGTAGATGGCGTGGTTGACATTGATGTAAGCGGCGGTGTGGCTCCTTATAGTTACAGGTGGTCCAATGGTTTTACTACGGAAGACCTAAGTAATGTTCGGGCCGGTGATTACACCGTAGAAGTAATTGACGGTAGTGGCTGTAGTTCATTTGCTTCTGTTGTGATTCAAGAGCCTGCCGAATTATCTCTATCGATTGCGAAGCAGGATGTAAGTTGTAGCAATGAGGACCTGGGAAGTGTCAATTTAACCGTTCAAGGAGGTGTTCGGCCTTACACTTATGCATGGTCGAACGGGGCCACGGTCGAAGATCAATCGAATTTGATCGCTGGTGCCTACACGGTAGTAGTTACTGATTCCAGAGGTTGTGACCGCTCGATCAGTATCAATATCGAAGAACCGGAACCATTGACGGTAGAGCTGGTAAGAAAATGGTGTAATGGTAACGGCACGCCAAGTGATCCAAGCGATGATCAATGGTTCTTCGAAGTAATTGCACGACGGGCGAACTTGAGCGGAAGCTGGGTAGCCAATGATGGAAGTACCAACATTTACAACCAAGTTCATCAATTTGGTCCGTATTCGATTGCTGATGGAGCTAAGTCTATTTCTTTCGAAGACAGTGATAATGGAACTTGTCGCGAGGTCATCGAAGTAACACCTCCGCCTGCTTGTTCCAACGAATGTGACATTGCCATTTCATTGGTTGAAATCAACTGCGACGATAACGGTACACCATTTAATCCGAAAGATGACCTCTTTACCTTTACGGTAAATGTGGATGGAGCAAACGGTAGTGAAAATGGTTGGTTGACCAATGATGGTACCAGAGGGTTCTACGGTGAAAATGCAGACTTCGGTCCTTACCCGATCATTGGCGATACGGTGACCGTTTACTTTACAGATAACGATGCTGGTAAGTGTATTACACCGTTCAAGATCGAGCCGCCAGCGCATTGCTCTGAGCTGTGTAACATCAATGCTTCACCATTCGCCTTCAATTGCGATGATGGTGGGACGCCCGGTGATCCATCGGACGATACGTTTACGGCAGAATTATTGGTTTCCGGGCCGAGTACCGGTTGGACTTCTTCGACCGAAGGTACTTCAGGGGCATACTCGGATCTAGCCATCGTCGGTCCTTACCCGATCAGCGACGGAGCGATCACAGTATCTTTCGAGGATGTCTCATTCCCAGATTGCTCGTTCGAGATAACGCTGAATCCGGATGATTTCTGTGCATTGAATGCCTGTAGCATCAGTGCGATAGTTGATACCACAGAGCGTTTCGACAATGGAACGCCGGGTAATGTGCTCGATGATATGTTGGGTGTTACACTCACCGTAACCGGACAAAATGTTGGCAGCAACTGGGTACTGAATATTGGCAACCAGCAATTTACCGGAGCATACAACGTTCCGGTGGAAATTGGACCAATTCCGATCAATAACAATGTTGAATTTGATCTGACGATCCAGGACGCGGAATCCGGAGATTGTGTTACCCAGGTTAATGTAGCCATCCCTGATCCCGATAACTGCAATGTCAATTGTGATATCACAGCCGAAGTCACCAATATCCTCTTTGATGATAAAGGTACTCCGGATGACCTGGAGGATGATACCTATACTTTTGATCTCAGAGTCTCTAGCGAAAGTGGCACTTCTGGTTGGAAGACGACCTTCAACGGCCAGGAAATCACCGGTGCGTACGGCAATACTCGAACCATTGGGCCTAGCTTCGTGAAAGATGGCATCGTAGTGCTGGTTGTGGAAGATTTGCTGGATGCGCGCTGCTTTGAGATGGTTTATGTCGCACCTCCCGAAGAATACTACGCAGATTGCGATATAGATGCGCTGGTTTCCAATGTTACTTGTAATGATCGAGGAACTCCAGATGATCCTACCGATGATACCTTCACCTTTGATGTGCTGGTCGTCGGGCAGCAGAATACCGGTACTTGGACGGCGAGCAATCCGCTGGCAACAACCGGCTCTTACGGAACTGCAGTTACCTTCGGTCCTTACCTGGTAAGTGCGGGCACCATCGGCTTCCACATTATTGACGATGCAAATGCCGAATGCTACGCTCACGTATCCGTAACGCCGCCGGCAGATTGCAGCAATGTATGTGAATTAACCGCTGTGGCTGATAATATTACATGTGATAATAATGAAACACCGGATGATATCAGTGATGATGTATTCTATTTTGATCTGATGGTCACTGGAGAGTATACCGATGGCTTTGTTTGGATTAGCATCATAGAGGGACAGAGCTATTCCGGTCGCTTTGGACGTCCGACACGTTTAGGGCCATTCTCAAATGCTGTGGGCACGCTTAACTTCGATGTAGTAGATGCCAGCTCGTCGAGCTGCTCTGTTGCGATGAGTGTAGCGGCGCCGGTGGTACAACCGATCCAGGATGATCTGGTCGTAATGTGTCCGGTGGCTAATCACTACTGCGATGTATTGCAGCAGGAGATCATCTTGTTCTCAACGGATCCCTACGTTTGTGAAGCAACACTGGAAGTTCCGCTGCCACAAGTCATCTCGGATTGTCAGAATGGCTGGCAAGCGGTCACGGAGGTATTTAGTACTGAAGGTAATCTCCTCAGTACCTTCCAACCGAGTGATGCCCGTCTGATGACCGGACTCGGGGTAGGCGATTATACCGTTAGATATACCGTAACGGATGCTTGTGGTAGTGCAGCAGTAGTTCACGAATGTATTCTGAGGGTTGCGGATCAGGAAGCACCAGTTGCTGTATGTGCCGGCTCCATGACCGTCAGCCTGAAGGAAGAAGGAACGAAGACGATCTATGTGGAGGATGTGGACGCCGGTAGCTTCGATAACTGTGGAATCGCCACTATGGAGATCCGTCGTAGTTTCACCCATGAGCAACAGAACTGTGGCGAAAACGATGGTTCCTACTATTCAGAATGGGGGCAAGTAATCGACTTCACTTGTTGTGATATTGGCAAACAAGTGATCGTAGAGCTGAAAATCACTGATGTTCACGGAAATGAGAACATTTGCTGGATTGAAGCCATGATCGAGGATTGTACGATGCCGCTTTGTGAGAACTTGCCGGATGTTGACATTTCTTGTCAAGACCTACCATCGTACTTCGAACATGACAATAGGGTTCACCTGAAAGGTGTCTTTGGTATTGCTTCCGTATCCAATGGTGTTTGTACGGCTAATGCCATCGAGCTTGATCCGATTGTCAATATGACAGATTGCTGCAACGGAACCATCGAGCGCAGATTTGTTGCCAAGGACGCGTTCGGAAATGTGATCTCCGACACTTGTAAGCAAGTGATTACGATTACTGGAGATGCCAATGGTGTAGATGGCTTCATTGAAGGGGTTGTCGAAACCGAAACGGGTGAAGGACTTGAAAATGTAGAGATGTTCCTCACCGGGCCACAGCAAGCCAACGTGCTTACTGATGCCAATGGTAACTTCCGTTTCGATAATGTCTCCGCGAACAGTATTCATACAATTTCTGCCCTGAATGATGCGGATCATGCCAACGGTATCAATACAGACGACTTGATCCGCCTCCAGAATTTCATTCTCGGAAGAGAAGAATTGAATTCTCCATACCTCATGATTGCTGCGGATGTGGACAACTCGAAAGTGGTGGATAATGTAGATGCAATCGTATTGAGACAATTGGTACTCGGTGAAATTGACAAGTTTGAAAACAATACTTCCTGGAGGTTCATTGATAAAGCCTATGACTTCCCGGTTCCAGAAAATCCGTGGTTCGAGCAGTTCCCTGAAACAATTGATGTTGAATTGGGTTGCAATGGAGCTGGTACCGGCGACTTCATCGGAGTCAAGATCGGAGATCTGGATTCTACAGCTGTGGTAAGCCTGCAATCAACGGAAGTTCAGACCCGAAACAAAGCATTATTTGTCTTCGATGTCGTGGATCAAAACCTCTATCCGGAAGAAAATTACACGATCGATTTCAGAGCGAGCGACCTGGCAAAAGTACTAGGATACCAATTTACATTGTACATCGATCCAGCTAAAGCAGACCTGGTAAAAATAGATTACAACCTTGCGAAGGAAGAACACTTTGGGTTTAAGCATCTGGAGTCCGGCTTACTGACGACCAGCTGGCATGATCTAAGTGATAAAAAATACCTGAGTGAAGATAAGGATCCTGTCTTGTTCAGTTTGGTATTGAATAGCAAGGCAACCGGAAAAGTCAGTGATTTCATTAAGATTGTTCCAAAGATTACTAGGCCGGAAGCCTACAATTTGGAAAATGAAGTAATGGATCTTGACATCAATTACCTGAGAGAAGTGGTCCGACAGCCTGAACTGTATCAGAACAAACCAAACCCGTTTGTAGAGGAATCTACGATTGGCTTCGATCTGCCAAAGAGTGGTGATATTACCTTTACCATTCTGGATGTAACCGGGCAGGTAGTCCGGGTCATCAAAGGGAAGTTCGAACAGGGATACAACGAGATCAGGCTGAAGGCTAGAGACCTGCCCACCGGCGTACTCTACTATTCTTTAGAAGTAGACGATTACAAGATCGTCAAACGAATGGTTGTCGGCCGGGGCGGAAAATAACTGTAAAATCGTGGATTAGTTCATAGTAATTGAGGTTGAAGAGTCTAACTCTTCAGCCTCTTTTTTCAAAATAACATTGCTTTTGATGTTAATTTCAATCGGAAAAAGTTTGATGTAAATCTCAGAAATGATTCCAAAATCACAATATGAGTTTAAACGACTTGATAATGAGTGTAAAGAGAAAGGATCGGTTACTTTAGAAAAAATTTAATATCTTAATATTATAAAACATTTTGTTTTTTAATTGAAAAAAAAACGATTTTCAATTGGTTATTTGGCTTTGAAAATATATCTTTGGAGCAAAAGTTGGAAAACTACACTTAATTTAGTTTAAACTGCAAACGTTCCAATTGTCATAATCCCCATCAAATCGTTTGCGTGTCAAAAAGGTTACCCCATTAACATTTTTGCGTGTTTGTCAACAATTAGAGCTTTGAGATTTCACTCTTCACATCATTGAAATTTTCATTTCATTTCACAATTGTTATTGCTTTCGCCGAAAAGGTTGGCGAGAAAAAGGAGGAATGCATCTATTTGAAGGATAGATCCGAAGATTTTGATGTGCCGAAAGTGGTGCCATCGATCTGGAGCATTCATGTTTTTGAGTATTAGCATGTTGTATTAAAAAACGGTTTCGGACCAAAAAAATTCCGGAACCACGTAATCCCATTTGTAATAGAGTATAAAACTTAAAATCATGCAAAGAATTTTTACACTTTTGATAAGTGGAAAGTCTTTAAACCCGGCAGCAGGATATCTCTTCGGTGTCAGCACGCTTAGCGTTTTGTCGCTATTCGCCTCCGTTTGGGGTGTGAGAGGCATCGATGATACTGTAGAGTCTGGTAGCTCGGCCACTTTTCAGAGTGAGATGACCGTAGTGGAAATTGTGGACATTAGTACGACCGATCAAATCGTTTGTGGTTCCAATGACGGCACCATGACCATTCATTTTTCGGATACTTATACCGCCCCATCAACCTATCGGATAGAGCTGGCCCGTACTGGGAAACCGGCGATGGTTCACGGAGGATATACTGGTTCCCCGATTGTTTTACCGAAGATGTTTCCTGGTACTTTCTCGATCCGTGTCGTACGCGAAACTGATGAAGTCGCTTCTCCTTATTTCGATAAGATTGTCAACACAGCTTGTAACGGCCTTGGTTTTAGAGATCCCGAAGAAGCTTGCGGGCAACCGGAGGACCTAGTACTTTATGAAAACTGTGAAGGATTTAAGGTTTTCATCCCGGAAAATCTGTTCGAGGCGAATACTTTTATCTTTGTTGACGACGACCATATCGGATGTGTCGCTTTTGTCAATGAAGATTGTGAGATTCAGCCTTCAACCAGAGTATATTGTGCCGACTTCGAGTTGGAAGTTCCCTTTTGGGAATATACCTTTTTCGACAACGATCCGTTAGATGGAATTCCTACTGTAATTTCCCTTAAATCTTATACGAAAGAAGACATTGCTTTGACTGGTTTACAAGCTGCGCGGATCAATTACGCCATGTGTAATCGGGAAGGTTATACGGATGGCGAAGTGAATGATGCGATTTGGGGTTTGTTGGGCCAGTTAGAGGATTTTCCGGTGAACTGTAATGCACTGTGTCAATCTGCTAAAGATGCGGTCGCAGAAGGTGTTGATGGCAGTGAAGCACTGGAAGTTATTGTTACCTATAAATCTCCATCACCTGACTTTCAGGATTTTGTTGAGCAGACTACAGAATGTATCGACTGTTTCCCACAAGTCTTGACCGGCCGGGTGAGAGTGAATGACGGTGCTTTTGTGGATACTTGTGATGTAAATGTATGTACGGGAGAATCTGTTACTTTTGATCCACAACCAGAAAACCTCAGTGGATGGAGTTGGACCGGTCCGAATGACTTTACAAGCACCGACCGGCAGGTTGTCATCAGTAATGTGAGCGCCCAGGATACTGGCGTATATACGGTGACTTATGCTGAGAATGACACTTGTATGGGATCCAAGATCTTTACCCTTGGTTTGGTAGCCCCTCCAGTGGCGGTAGCCTCTTCATCAAATCCAACGTGTGAAGAAATAAACGGATCGGTAACTTTTACCTTCGAAGATAATCCGGATCGTACTGCACTACAATTTAGTTTGGATGGTGGTGCTACTTACCAAGATCCAGTAAACGATAATACCGGATCAGTCATCTACGATGGACTCGCTCCCGGTACTTATGATTTAATGGCTCGTTGGGCGGAAGGGGATTGCCCCGTAAGCCTGGGAACCACAACACTTACAAATCTTCCCAGCCCCACAGTTGATGCGGGCGTTGACCAATTGGTTTGTGCGAGTAGCACCGTTAAATTAGAGGCGGTGGCAACAGGAGGCAACGGGAATATCACTTATATCTGGTCAATTGGTAACGACATCATTCAAGACGGTCCCAACGGTACATTGGAAGTGACTCCGACGGAGAGTACTACCTATACTGTGAGCGTGGTGGATGAGCAGGGATGTTTTGCAATGGATATGGTTACCGTGACAATTCCGGATGCTGTTGTTCCAACAGTGACCGTAGAAGATGTTTTATGTGCCGGTGAGGCTACGGGAAGTGCCACGGTTTCTGCAACCGGAGGTAGCGGCACATATACTTATTTGTGGAGTAATGGCAGTACGACTGCCACCATTTCCGATTTGGTGGCTGGAGAGTATATGGTAACCATAACGGATGCAGAAGGATGTACCGCAGCAAGCGTGGCGGTAGTAGCTGAACCATCAGATGCGGTTATATTGGACATCGTTTCTACCGATGGTTTACTTTGTAATGGCGACTCAACCGCAAGCGTAACGGTTGCCGCGTCGGGAGGTACACCCGGTTACACAATAAGTTGGAGTAATGGAGCAAGTGGTGAGACAGTGACGGGGCTGCCGGCAGGTACATTTGGTGTAACTGTAACGGATGCCAACGGCTGTACGGCCGAAAATTCTGTGACCGTTATGGAGCCCGCACCGATTACCGTCGATTTTGCAACGGTCGGAGTGGCTTGTTCTGGCGGCAATACCGGAAGCGCTACTGCAACCATCTCCGGTGGGTTACCGGATTATACGGTCATGTGGAGTACGGGCGCTACCGACCTTACCATTACTGATTTGGAAGCAGGAAGTTACGGATTAACCGTCACCGACGCCAACGGTTGTCAGGTAGAAGCTACGGCTGTTATCGAGGCGACCACCGATGGCCTGAAGGTAAATGTGAATATGGTTGTTGATGTGACTTGTAAAGGAGACTCTACTGGTAGTGCTACCTTGTCCGCAACCGGTGGTGTTGAGCCTTATACTTTTTCTTCCGTAGATGGATTGACCATTTCCGATGGTGTCATTAGTAACTTAGCTGCAGGATCCTACATGGTAATGGTTTCCGATGCCAATGGCTGTACAGCTACCAATACGGTGGTAATTGGCGAACCTTCGGATCCCGTGATTGTCAATATCACTGGCAGTGAAGACCCACTTTGCAGTGGAGAGGCCACGGGAAGTGCTACGGCAGAGGCAATTGGCGGGACTGCTCCATATACCTATGTATGGGATAACCAAGCAACGACTGCTGGAATTTCAGAATTGGCTGCTGGTGAATATAACGTGACGGCAACTGACGCCAATGGGTGCACAGCAACAGCAAGAGTAACCATTAATCAACCGGATAGTCTGGGATTGACGGTGGCTTCTAAAGTGAACATCGTCTGTGGCGGTGAAGCCAATGGAAGTGTGGCCCTGGAACCGGTAGGTGGAAGTGGTCCCTATGTATACAGTTGGACCGATGGTTTCGATGGTGCCAGCCGTATGAATCTCGCTGCTGGAGAATATACAGTTTCCGTAACTGATGGCAACAATTGTACTGCTGAAGTTAGCTTTACAATTGAAGCTACGGAGGGCTTACAATTAGATTTGGAAGCTACTGATGTGTCTTGTAATGGTGAATCAGATGGTTCGGCCATCGTTACTCCAAGCGGAGGAGTAGCGCCATTTACTTATGACTGGAGCAACGGCAGTGCTATCGATACTGCAGCTAACCTGGCTGCGGGAACCTACCAGGTTACGGTCACGGATAATGAAGGCTGTAGTGCAACTGCTGAGGTAACCATTGCCGAGCCGGACCAGGTCTCTATTACCGTCGACCAGTTAATCAATGTAGATTGTAAGGGAGCTTCTACCGGAAGTGTAACCATTGCTGTTACTGGCGGTATGGAGCCGTACAGTTTCCTTTGGAGCAACAATGATATTACAGAAACTGCCGATAGTCTGATCGCAGCAACTTACGAAGTGACCGTAATTGATGCCAATGGTTGTTCTGCCACTGCAAGTATTACTGTGGAAGAACCGCTTATCGGAGCTGCGGTTGAAATCGAATCTACTGCCGAAGCCCTGTGTGGTGGGGCAGCAGCTGGCGGATTGAAAGCAATGGCAAGCGGAGGATCGGAGCCCTATCAATATGCTTGGAGTACCGGAGCTACAACCGATTCTATTGGAGTTACGGAATCGGGGACTTATTCCGTCACCGTAACGGATGCTTCTGGCGGATGTACTGCAGAATCGAGTATTACTATTGACGATTTGCCAGGACTTGAACTTAGCTCTACCCAGGTGAATGTTAGTTGTAAAGGTGGATTTGACGGTAGCATCGATGTTTCTGTCAATGGCGGTGTCGAACCTTATACGTACGACTGGTCTTTCGGAGCAGATGTTCAAGACATCGACGGTATCATGGCCGGAAGTTATAGCGTAACGGTCACCGATGCCAATGGCTGTACAGATTCACTGATGGTTGATATTGAAGATGGAGAAGAATTTGTTCTGAGTTTTGCCTCATTAAATGTCGGTTGCCGCGGTGGATCCGATGGAAGTATTGATTTGACAGTCGAGGGAACCGGTGGCAATTACATCTATACCTGGTCAAACGGAGCGACTACCGAAGACCTGGAAGGCCTTGTTAAAGGCACTTATTCTGTGACGGTCACGGATGGCAATGGCGATTGCGCTGTAGAGGGTTCCGTGGAAATAACTGAAGCTGAGTCCAATATGATGGGCTTTGTCAATACCATGTTGATGGAAAATTGCCAAAGAGAAGTGGTCGGTATGGCTCGTGCCAGTGCCATTGGAGGTACACCTCCGTATTCTTACGAATGGAGTACTGGAGAAACTTCCCAGATTGCCAACAATCTAACGGCAGAAAATTATAAAGTGACTATTACCGATGCCAATGGTTGTTCAATAGTTGAACACCTTTGTCTTGAAATTGAGCAGGAAGTTAAATGGGGAGGTACCATCGGATACAGTCAGGTACTTTGTGGAACCAGTACGCCTGGTGCCATCTCCAGCCTTGCCCTTCCTTCCATTGAGGGTGTGGATGAAGGAGATTATCTCTATTCCTGGCAGAAAAGTACGACTCCCTGTACCGAAGATGTTCGCATCTACGGCATGGATTGGGAGAAGATCAGCGGTGCCAATGCTGCATCTTATGATCCAGGGTCATTGTCCGAGTCCACTTATTTCATTCGTTACGCACGTGCCAAAGGAAGCTCGGATTTCGTAGAATCCAATGTGGTATTCATTGAAGTAATCAACGAATTAGAGGTCAATGCCGGTTACGACGTGTTCTCCTGTGAAGGTGAACCAGTCGATCTGGAAGCAGTAGTAAGCGGTGGAGGTACAGTTCGGTATGAATTCGATTGGGACCACGGATTAGGTGGTGGTGCATCGCATACGGTCTATCCGGAAGAAACAACTGTCTACAGCGTTACGGTGACGAATGATTATGGTTGTTCTGCGGTCGATCAGGTCCGAGTTATTACTCGTCCGGGACCAATCGTTAGCGCAGAAGTAGAGGCCATTCCCGGTCATGATAATACTTACTGTATGAATGAAGTGGTTACCATTATGGCCGACGTAGGACAAGGGGCTCAAACAGCTAGTTGGACCACAAGCGGAGACGGAACCTTCTCCAGTGGATTTGGCCTGTCTACCGAATATACGATTGGAGAGAAAGATGCTGCTGCCGGAATGGTGGTAATTACTGCTACAACTGCCAACGTAATCGGTACTTGCCCGGCTAAGTCTTACGACATTGAGCTGGTGACCAATGCAGTTGGGTCTCAGGCTTGTGCTGACCGGAATTTCCTTTCCGAGCCTCAGGGCAGTGAGTTGGAAGCGGAAACTCCAATCCGTGAAACGGATAACGAAACGAAACGTCCGCTGCTAGCCGATGGCAATGGCATCGAGGCCGAACACATTGCAGCTACAGCACAAATAACCGTTTATCCGAATAAACCAAACCCATTCAGTAATGAGACGAACATTAGTTTCAGCCTGGTTCAGGATGCTGAAGTTGTCTTTACAGTTTTTGATATGAATGGACAGGTGGTAAACACCAGAAGAGGTGCTTTTGCTAAAGGATACAACGAAATTACGTTTGCAAAAAATAACTTGCCATCAGGAATTCTCTACTATGCCCTCGAAGTAGACGGGCATCGGTATATCCGTAAAATGGTGATAACTGAATAAGAAAAAATATTCTTGTTTTTATACTCTATTGTGTTTAAGCGGCCTAGTGCCGCTTTTTCTTTTTCTCATTTACTCTGTCACACTTTGTGAGGTGGACTCAAAAAAAAGTATAGAATCTGAAGAATATAATTGTATTTTTATCATATGAAAATTGCCCATCCGATTTAAAATTGCAACCAAACTTAAGAACACTCCCTCCACGATTTAGTAACTACTTTTCCCTATAACTTCAACGACCTAGAGGCTTCTACGCATACCAATTTTTATTACAATTCCCGTCCACGCAATCCTGTGGAACGATCCTCATTATTCAATAGAGGGAAAGTCGGGTCTATAGAACAAACGCTACAGTATAATCAAAAATTACCCACTTTCGTCGCCTTCATTAAATCGCTGCATGTAATCTAATGCGAGTGTCGTAATGACCCTTGATTAGCCTTGTTGTCTCATTATTGCTTAAACAAACAATTATGGAAATGCGCTTTGGTGTTTCTTCCGGCCGCGTTGTGCCTGGAGGCGAGGGAAATCCATCCTCTAGATTTACGAGAACTTCTTTTCCTATTTTCTTAATTAGTTTTTTGCTTCCTTCCTTTATCGGGATCCATGCGGCTAATACTGTTGTTGAACGGCAGGTAACCGACGAACGGGAGATTTACAATTTATTACAAACCTGTAATAATGGTAGTGGTATCGAAAGAGCTTTCTGGGCCAAGTGCCTCGTAGAGGGGCATTGTCGGAATAGCAATACCTACTGGCGGGTACTGCCCGGCGCCAAGTTGACCGAGTACAACGATGGTACTGCCGATATTGACTTGACATTATCGAACATTGACAACGGATTGATGATGTTGGAGGTGCATGGTACCTTCACGGGTAGGACGAGTTCACAACCGTCCGGTAGTCCTAAAGAAGGACTGTGCGTGGGCAATATCGACAACTCTGACTGGTACTATTATACTGGTTTTTCGGCCGATATGCTCGGACGCGGTATCCTGGACGGAGCCATCATGACACTGAGTCGAAAAGGTCCGGCTTTTCAGGTGGGCACCGGCGCAGGTTTGACCAATATGGCATACGGTGGAGCTACTTGGATGAATTACATCGTCCATCAACAACCGCATGATTCTGATTACCGGTTAAAGAGTGGAAGCGGAATGGATTTTAATTTCGGTTTGGAAGAAACCTGCCCGGTTAAGATTCAAGAAGTAGTTCTAGCGCGGACTGAATCATTTGTCCGATTAATCGAATTGGAAGATGGCGGCACTTATCACCTCGACGACTTTCCCACTGACTTTGGCATTGAGACCATTGCCAGTGGTGATGTGGGGAGCATCTGCTATGAAGTTAATAACATTGAGGTCAATGACAATTCATATCATTATACCTATCCGGCCGACGGTCGCCCCTGGCATCCGACAGCCGGTACTTATGAGATTATAGTCAAAGCTTACTCGACCAACAATAAACAAGGAATCCTCTGCGATGTAAAAGAACTGACCATCCGAATCGACGCCTGCGAAAATGTGGAGAATGGCGGTGAAATCGGATACGATCAGGAAATTTGTGCTACCCCTTATGATCCCCAAGAAATCGTTAGTTTATCACTACCCACCGGTGGGACCGGAGCCATTGAATATCTCTGGCTCCAGAGCACCACCAGTTGTGAACCTCCTACTGATACCGAAGATCCCCACTGGGAAATAATCGATGGGACTGATGGACCTTCGTACGACCCGGGCCCCATTGAAGTTCCAACCTGTTTCATTCGCTGTGCCAGAAGAGAAGGATGCCTCTACTATGCCGGTGAATCAAATGTTATTCGAGTAGCAATCGGAGGTGGACCGGATGCAGAGGTAGCCGTACAAAACCCCATTTGCGGCAGAAACAATGGAGCAATCTCCTTTACCTTTCCCGATACCGATGGACGGACAAACATTGAATTTAGCAAAGATGGCGGCATGACTTATCCCCTCAACACCAGGGATCGTCGCGGCAGTGCTAGATTCAGTAGGTTGTCTCCCGGGAAGTATCACCTATTTGTCCGGTGGGGCAATGATGATTGTCCGGTTGATCTGGGAGAAGTAGAACTGGTAAACGAGTCTGCTCCCCTAACATCGGCAGGTAGACTGGAGGGACCAGAGAAAGTTTGCGGCCCTTACGATCCAACTAAGATTCACGGCACCAATGCTTCCGGTGGCCACGGCGGGAGCATTATTTATTCGTGGCAAAAGAAGACCGATGGCGGATGGCAAATCATACCGGATGCCATTGGCAGGGATTATGACCCAGGCCCTATTTCAGTGACGACTCGGTTTCGTCGAAGAGCAAAGAGAGATAATAATTGTGGTGGTTGGAGATATTCCAACACCATTACCAAAAGTGTTTTAGAACCTCCGGTGGCAGATTTTTCCCTTTCGAACCCCACCTGCCTGGAAAAGAATGGTTCCATTACTTTTTCCTTTCCGGACAACCCTAGCAGAACCGGCATTGCCTTTAGCCTGGATGGTGGTCAAACCTATCCACTCAGGTCGAAAGATGATGCTGGTACTGCTTCCTTTAAGTCGCTGGCACCAGGTGCGTATCACCTATTTGTGCGCTGGGGCAACAAAGATTGTCCTTTAGATCTTGGTCCGGTGGTATTAGAAAATGTTGGTCAAACCATTTTAAATGGTGGTCAGATTGCCGGGAATCAAAGGGTCTGTGGTCCTTATATTCCCAATCAAATAACTGGTACCGTACCAGAAGGAGCGAATGAGAACACTATTCTATACCGCTGGCAGAAAAAAGTCGGTGGTTTTTGGGAAGAAATTGTCGGTGCCAATGCAAAGGACTACACTCCGGAAGAAATAGAGACCTCGACGTGGTATCGTCGTTTGGCTAAACTGGATAACGAATGTGCCGAATGGAGGTCTTCCAACACGGTCGACAAACATGTATTGTTTCCTCCTTCCGCTACCTTTTTGGCAAAAGATCCCACCTGTGGCAAAAGGAATGGCGAAATCTCTTTTGCCTTTAAGAATTATGCCAGCCGCACGCACATCGAATTCAGCAAGGACGGAGGTCAAACTTTTCCCTTGCGCACGAGCGATCGAAGAGGAACCGCAAAATTTCGAAGATTACCTGCCGGTACTTATCACCTTGTTGTTCGTTGGGGCAACGACGAATGCCCGGTAGACCTGGGTGTTGTTGAGTTGATTCAAAGCTCGAAACCGCTGACCAGCGCTGGCAGAATAACTGGCAATCAAAGAGCTTGCGGTTCGTACGATGCCAGTATCATTACCGGTAGCGATGCATTTGGCGGTTTTGGTGGCGAGATCATCTATCAGTGGCAACAAAAGACAACTAATTCCTGGGAAAATATCAGTGGAGCGACCGGAAAAGATTACGACCCAGGCATGATTTATCAGTCAACCTGGTTTCGAAGATTGGCCAAGCGCGATAATGGTTGTGGCAGATGGCGCTCTTCCAATACCGTCGATCGTCATGTATTGGATGTACCGGTTGTGACGATGGAGACTTTTGGCCCCGATTGCGGCGAAACACACGGCAAGATCAAATTTACCTTTGACGACCACCGCCAAAGGACCAACATAGAGTTTAGTAAAGACGGTGGTCAATCTTTTCCTTTAAATGTAAAAGACAATGTCGGTACTGCTGTTTTTAATAACGTGGCGCCCGGCGAATATAACATTTCTGTAAGATGGGGTAATAATGAATGTCCCGTAGACTTGGGAAGTGTCGAAATAGCCCCCGCCAGTGGTCCATCCGTCAACCCAGGTCGAATCAGTAGTAATCAAAGGGGATGCGGTGCTTATGATTCTGATCCGATCATCGGTACGGAAGCTGATGGCGGACCGGGAATCGAAATGATTTATCAATGGCAAAGGAAAGATACCGGATCTTGGGAGGATATTCCGGGAGCGAACGGCAGGGACTACGATCCTCCCGTCCTTTATCAATCAACCTGGTACCGTCGGATGGCCAAGAATCAGGGAGATTGCGGTTCTTGGAAATCCTCCAACACTGTAGATCGACATGTTCTCGCCCCTCCCCACGCAACCTTTCACCCCGTTCATCCCGAATGTGGAGAAGCATACGGAAAGATTGCCTTCTACTTTGAAGATCGACATGATCGAACCAATATTGAATTTAGTAGAGATGGCGGCAACACTTTCCCTCTTTATGTGAAAGATGATGCCGGTACCGCCACTTTTGATGAACTACTGCCGGGAACTTATCACTTGGCCGTACGGTGGGGGAATGACGACTGCCCCGTCGATTTAGGAGAGGTTACTATTGTTGCGCCCAGCGATGAGGACGAGGATGGTATCTGCGACCAACTGGATTGCCGGCCAGATAATGCTTTTTATCCTGCCGTACCAGGTACACCCTGCAATGACGGAGATCCAATGACCATTGGTGATGTTGTACTAGAGGACAAATGCACCTGCGAAGGAGAGGTGCCGGTTTGTGAGGTGGAGGCCTGTAAGGTTGAATTAGACCAGGAGCCGGTCTTGTATATGTGCGAAAATGGTCGTAATACGACCGTCAGTGTAACCGTAATCGAACCGGGCGTGGTGCCGGAAGGCTACGTTGTCGCCTATTTACTGACAGAAGGTGACAATCTACTTCTGGAGGCGATCAGTTCTGAACCAAGTTTCACTTTCAATACACCAAAAACCCCAGTGGCCTGTACCATTCATTGTTTTGTATACGATCCGAATACATTTGATCCGAATAATATTCAGATTGGTTTGACAACGGTGGCAGACCTCAATGAACGGTTCGTCACGGACAACATCTGTGCCGACATCGATAAAGAGGGAGCCGAGTTCCGGTTTTCGGACTGTGCCGCCATTGGCAACTTCGTATGGGAAGACATCAACATCAATGGTATTCAGGATGAAGGTGAACCCGGTATTCAAGGAGCCAGAATCTATCTACTGAATCGTTTTGGAAAAACCCGAGAAGAAGTGATCACCGACCAAAATGGCTGGTACATTTTTGGTTCTCTTCGCCCGGGTGATTACCGCTTGCAGTTTGTGGCTCCCGATGGATTCGAGGGAAGTCCACGACATATGGGTACTGATGATGGACTCGATAGCGATCCGGGATTCAATACGGGTATGACCGGCCTGATAACCGTCGAATCAGGACAATTCGACCGTACCATCGATGCCGGTTTTTATCGTCCTGAATCTTGCGACGTATATTGTGAACTCCAGCTCGATACCGATGAAGAAATCTATCTATGCGAAATGACATCTCCGTCGGTAATAGTAGAAGCATCCTCCACCGGTAATGACATCATTCCAAATGGCTACCGGGTTAAATACGTCCTGACGGATGGAGATGCTCTGTTGATTGAGAAGGTAAATGATGTTCCCATTTTTGAGGTGCCCAAGCCTCAACCGGGTGTATGTCGGGTTCATTGCGTAGTCTATGATCCAGATCCGGAGAGTGAACACTATTTTGATGATGCGATGTTGAACCAGTTTGGCACTTCTCTGAATGATATCAAAACAGCTATCGACGATGCCGGCATCTGTGCCTACCTTGATCTAGACGGTGTCCAATTCGAATTCATTCAATGTGTATTCATAGGAGACTACGTTTTTGAAGACAGCAATCGCAACGGTATACAAGAAGAGAATGAAAATGGAATGGCCGATGTCAAAGTACAGCTACGAAATGCTCTTGACGACGCAGTGATTCGAGAGACATTCACCTTTGAGAATGGTTATTATTCGTTTAGCGTTTTGCCAGGCGGCAACTATTATCTGCATTTTGAAACACCCGAAGGCTATTCTATTTCTCCTGCTTTCCAGGGGAGCGATCCGGCGTTGGATTCGGATATTGATCCTTTGACCGGGCAAACTACGGCTTTGTTCTTTCCCAATGCGACCTATTCTACCACTGATTGGGATGCTGGTTTCTATGATCCGACTGCCTGCTATGCCTATTGTGAACTCTCTTTAGATCAAGATCCAGACATTTACCTTTGCGAAATGACTGAACCTTCCGTTACTATTAGTGCTACTCCGGTGGGCATGCCGTTGATACCAAAGGGATATGAAGTTATGTATATCCTTTCGGAAGGAGATGAATTACTCTTCGAGAAGATTAATGATGCCCCCATTTTTTACGTGCCGAAGCCAGAACCTGGTGTGTGCCGAGTACACTGTTTGATTTATGACCCTGATCAGACCAGTGACAATTACATCGACCTGTTGGATAACATTCAATTCAGAGTGACATCTTTGAATCAACTAGCGGCTGAAATCGAGGGTGAAGGCCTTTGCGCCTATTTGGACATGGAGGGGATTCCTTTCGAATTCATCGATTGTCCGTTGATCGGGAACATGGTCTTTGACGATGCCAATGCTAATGGTATTCAGGATGGGGGAGAGTACGGTTTTGGCGGTGTTAGTGTGAAATTGCTGGACGCTAATGACTTGTCGGTCATTCAGACCACAGCTACCGACAGTGATGGTGAATTCTATTTCTCTATTAGGGGCGGAAGCTACATTTTAGAATTTGAGACACCGGCCGGTTATGAAATTACAAAGCAACACCAAGGAACCGACTTTACCAAAGATTCAGATATTGACCCTGTTACTGGAAGGACCGGAATATTAAGCCTGCCCGATGGGACTTATCGGAATTGGGATATCGATGCTGGTTATGTCGCGCTACAGAGCTTGCAAGTTCATAATCAACAGAATGCTACTCCAGGCGTAGAATCCTTGTTGGGGCTTACACAAGAAGCCGGAAATAATACAATTGGAAAAGATGAAATGTCAATGGCGTTACAACCGGAGGCGATTCGACTACACCAAAATCAGCCGAACCCATTTCGGGATCGCACCGTCATAGGCTTTGACCTGCCTCAGCCGGGCACTGCTACCTTGATGCTTACCGGAATTTCCGGTGAAACAATAAAAAGAATTACCAGAGAGTTCTCTGCCGGCCATCATGAAGTGGAGATCGATAGGGGAGACCTGCCTTCCGGGTTGATCCATTATACTTTGATTACAGAAAATAAACGAGTTACCAAGAGAATGATCGTCACTAATTGACGAATCGGTAAGAGAATACGATATCAAGTATTTATGGGATTATGTTGGAGGAAGTCGTTGGGCTTCCTCCTTTTTTGGTCTGTATGATGTGATACCCTCAATTGTTAACCCGAAACCAAAACCGCTGCTTGCCCTCCGGATCTCCACTATAGTTTACCGTAATCTCTTCACCCGGCTGGATCTCCCTCAAGGTATAAAAATCGAGTGTATCCCCTTTAAAGTCCGGGCGATACTCTGCATTGGGTTGGTAAGCGTGATTATACAAAGAACCATATCCCAGTACGATGCCGCATTGTTTTTGATCTTCTCCCCACAGGAAGTAATAGTCGTGCAATCGTGTGGCGTGAATGTGTACAGTATCCTTTTTTGGAAGAACGAGTACAGGACTCACTTCAATCAATACGCCTTCGTCAATGCTGCTGGCAGTGAATACTCCTTTCCCTCCCAATTCGCTAGGCGCAATGTATAAAGATGGCAGTACTTGCATCCTGTTTAATATTGGATTAACGGATAATTTACATGAAATTAACGGAATGGGCAACAGTTATCGTCCTCCATCCAGGCTTTTAGACCGTAGAACGTTTCGATAACTCTCTTGTGATAGGGCGATGATGGCTTCTGCTTCCGGGTACGATTGCAAGAAGCGATTAAGGGAACTACCACATAAAAGATTGATGCACCATCCGATATTTCTTCACTGCTAATCGATTGCGTTTCTCAGTCATTTAGCGAACAGTTTTGGACAAAAAAAAGAGAAGTAGTTAGGAAAAGTAAGGTGCGAACGGTCATCTCAATTAGGGTTTATATGAAAAACCACTTTTATTGGGGGTTATTGTTGGTTTTATTTCTTTTAACAAAGAACAGTACGATCTGCATAATTCCGCAGAACAAGAAAAAATCATGACTTTTCGGATCGGGCTTAAAATGCCAATTGAGCTTAGCAAAGTGAACTAAAAATGAATGATCTTACAGCATACATCAAATTGAAAATGCCTCATTTGCGAGGTGAAGTCCTCAGAATTATTGATTCAGCATTTCAAAAGGAAGAAAAGAAAAAGGGAGAAAGATTGCTTAATCAGGGGGATGTCTGTAGAAATCTCTATTTCCTGGCAAATGGAATTTGTCGGTCCTTCTCCTTCAGGAACGGTGCGGATATAACTACCTGGTTTGGTTTCAAAGATGATTTCATCACCTCCTTTACCAGTTTCTTTCCACAAGCACCAAGTTATGAAAGTATTGAGATGTTGACCGACGGAACCCTGTACAAAATTAGTCGTCAACGTCTAATTGAGATCCAGAAAGAAGCCATTGAAATAGAAAGAACGATCAACTTTTTTAGCTCTTTGTATACCATACAACTCGAGAAGCGCTTGTTTGTGATCCAAACTCATTCTGCTACTGAGAAATACAAACTAATCCTTGAAGACCAACCGCACTTGATTCAATCCATCTCAAATAAGCATTTATCGAGTTATTTGGGGATCACCCGGGAAACCTTGAGCAGAATACGATCGGGCATTAATTGACATTTGTCACAGTTTTTGGATCCGGTAGCATCTATTTTTGTCTTCGTCATTGAAGATCAAAAGATTGAAAATCTGATGAAGCATTTAATTATTGGTGCCGGACCAGCTGGATTAGCTACTGCAGTTGCGCTTAAGAAAGCCGGTATCTCATTTGAAATTGTAGACAAATGAAAAAATACTTGGAAAAACTGGCAGTTTTTAAGGTTACTTTGCGAATACTCGCCTTCTTTTCTCAAAGGCAGCTATTTGACGCCATAACCCAGTGGGCAACCGACCAAACAGCTAAACTGAACATATTTTTAAACCAACCGGAGCCTTCAAAAGAGGTTGGTGAATTGGCCAAAAGTTGGCAACAGATGATGCCTAAGGATGGACAGCAGTATTTTAAATTAGGAGAAATAACCGAGGATACTGCCTATACCGAAATACATCTGCACTGCCCACTCAGAGGAACCGGAAATGTAGAAGCTTGCTATAAATTGATGAACTATGATCGGAAACTGATGGAAGCGATCGGTGGAGAATTAATTGTGTTGGAATCTCAATCCAATTCCGGAAAGCACCATTGTCGCTTGGCGATCAGGTCTAAAGGACAATCTACTGCTGATCTAGTTCCTGCCCATAGAAAAAAGCCCATCTCGGGTTCTCAGGAAACATTTGAATCCTAATGGAGCTTTGCTGGTCTAATGAACAACAACATCGAACGACATCAACGCATTGAATTTCGACCTGTTTTGATGATCCGGTTTATGTCGCTATAAAATTCACCGGCATTTTCTATCATATGCCAATGGCCAATTCCCGGATACATTTGATGAGGAATTTCGTGGGTTTTTATAAAATCCCGCGTTTCTTCGGGCGTGTCTACATCTCCCCAAATGTACAACTTCTTACCGGGGAGGTCTTTAAATTCATAGCCACATTTATTCCCTTTGATGTGCTCCTGACTGCTAAAGCCCCAATTCCTCATGGCTTCCGGGTTGGCGAATCTTATGCTACTATAGTACCTTTTAAAACGATCATCTTTTTTGGCGATTTCGAAGATTTCTTTTTGAAAAGACGTCGCAAACTCCTGAGCAGTATCAAATTTTAGTGGCTTGCTGGAAAAATAACTATCGGCTTCAGTGAGATTACCTTCTATGCTGACATAACAATTGATTTTATTTGTCAAAGTTTGGCAGACCCAGGTTCCAATGAGGGCTCCAAGGGAATGCGCAATTATATTAACCTTGTCTTGTTGTGAAGTTTCCTTCAAAATAACTTTTGAAAGCAGCTCAGCTTGTTGTTTAATCCCAATACAAGTTGGGTTTAGAGGACTGACACCAAATCCAGGTAAATCAACGACATATATGTTGAAATGGCCGTTGATGGAAGATTCAAAAACTTCCTTGTAGGCTAGACCAGAATCGGCAAACCCATGTAGAAACCAGATAGATTGCTTTGATTGATCAACAACATTATGTCGTACAAACAGAGTGTCTAAAATTTTGATTTGCAAATCTGATTCTTTTTTGATGCAAAAAATTTGCGGAAAATGGTCACCCTTTAACGAGCGATGATCGTTCGTTCGGAAATGTGCCATAAACCAAAAAAACCCAAAGCTTCATTATTAATATTACTGACGGGATTGACTGGTGTTGGACTGCTGATGCCTCGCCCTCCACTGTTGGCAATATCGACAAAGTAATCGTAATATCCCCGGTTTACGGAAAGTAGTTCTACCCGAAGTTCATCTCCTTGGCGATAAGTCTTGCCAATGACCGGTCGTTCGATCATTTCGCCATCGCGTAAAGCGTCATTCGTCAAGGTGTAGACGTCGGATTGAAAAATGCCGTTGCGATATACCTTTAACCGATAGAAGTTGCTTACATCGGGTATGTCCTGCCACTGAGCGACCAGGCGGAACTCCGGACCCGGGCCATCTCCTTCAATTGGTTCGACAAATAGAGAATCCAATTCTACTCTTTGTGGCACCAGGTCGGTCGCGGTAAAGGACCTATTATCCGTTGGATTGATTTTTACTTGTAAGGTAGCAATCTCTCCGGAAGAAATCAATAATCCCCCTGCTGCATAAAGACCGTCGCCTGCTTCTCGTAACGTGTATTGATTGCCCGTCGAATTCGTCACAAGAATAGTGGCACCAGCAACGTTTTCGAACTGATTGGAGGCATAAAAGTCACCACTTTTACTGATCCGGACAATACAATTCCGCACGGTAGCATTAAGATTGGCTTCAATTACGATACGCTGTTCCGCACTGTCGAGTTCTAATTCGATGACCTCTTCACAGGAGCACAAAAGAGCCAGTAGGTTTAATAGAAACAGGCAATCATATTTGGGTGACATCATTGATCTTTTTATTGAAAATTAAAATTCCAGGTTACGGACGGCACGATCCCAAAAAGAGAAGTTTTGACCGCCTCCGTCGTATCGCCATTTTCTCTAAAATCGATCGAAAAGGCATTTGCCCGGTTGTAAACATTGTAAAGCGTGAAATTTAGTTCTGAATTCCACTTCGATGCTTCTTTCAGCAACCAGGAAACGCCCAGGTCCAGCCGGTGATAATCAGGCATTCGATCACCATTGCGACTACTGTAGAGTGTGAGGACACTGCCGTCAACTTTATACTTGCCGTCTGGAAAAGTGACGGCATCGCCGGTGTAGTAGATCCAGGCTCCCGAGAAAGCCAAACGAGGAGAAATTTTGTAAGTCGCAACAATGGCAACATCGTGGGTTCTATCTTGGCGCGCAGAAAACCAATTACCTGCATTGATCGCGTCAAATTGGCGTTCTGATTTCGATAGGGTATAGGCAACCCAGCCCGATAACTTACCCTTTTTTTTCTTAACCAGGAATTCGATGCCAGCTGCTCTGCCTTGACCGAAAACCAGCTCTGCTTCCAGGTCCGGATTGAGGAAAGTCTCTGCCCCATCTTCATAATCGACCAAATCCTGTAACTTTTTGTGGTAGGCCTCAATGCCATATTCATAGCTGCCATTCTTCGAATTTAGCCAGTAGCCGATCGCGAATTGGTCGGCGGAACTCGGTTTGACCAGCGGTGTGCTAGGTGTCCAAATATCAGTAGGAGTACCGGCAGTAGCATTAGATAGCAAGTGGAGGTATTGGTAGTTTCGGTTGTAGGAAAACTTGAGAGATTGCCTTGAATTAATAATGAAGTTGAGGTTGAATCGGGGCTCTACGTTGAAATAGGTATTGTAAAATTCACCCCGGCGATAATTTGTTCGACTGGTGATCTCATCATTTTCGTTATAGGTTCTCACTTCGTGGGCACCGACGTTACTAAAGGTAGAGAACCGTATTCCATAATAGAGTGCCAGCCGACTGCCGAGCCGTTGCTCATTATCGAGGTAGAAACCCGTTTCCAGCGCTTGTTGTGGGGCGATCGAAAGATCTTCATTAAATATTGGATTGGGTTCTTCACCGTCGTTGCTTTCGTAACTGAAATCACCGGGTTTGAATTGATGGAAAATGGCATTGATACCGAATTGCAGCGTATTACCGGGGTTGAGGAACCAGGTAAAATCCTGTTTGAAATTGTAATTGACAATCCCTGCGGTCAATTCGATGGCAGTTCCCGCATTGTTTACGGCAAAACCATAGTCGAAGTCGCTGTATATCAAGGAGGTATTAGAAAAGATCCGATCGGAAAAAATGTGATTCCAAAGAAGTGTGCCAGTCGCATTGCCCCAGTCTATTCCCCGCGTATCTGCCCGAAATACGTCACGACCGAAATAACCAGATAAGTACAGGCGGTCCTTGGGGCCGATCTTGTAATTTGCCTTGGCATTGAGATCGTAAAAATAGAGAGCGGTATCATCGTATTCATTGGAAAAGGCCCTCACTAATAGATCGGCATAGGTTCGGCGGCCGGAAATCATCAGAGAACCTTGGTTATCAAGGATAGGACCTTCTGCTGTCAGTCGAGAAGAAATAAGACCAATGCCTCCAGATGCAGTCCATTTTCTGGCATTTCCATTTTTCATTCGGATGTCAAGGATAGAGGACAGACGGCCGCCATACTGTGCAGGAACGCCTCCCTTATAGAGCTTTACCCCTTTCAAAGCATCGGAATTAAAAACCGAGAAGAACCCAAGAAGATGAGAGGCATTGTAGATAGGAGCTTCGTCAAGCAGCACCAGATTTTGGTCGGCATCTCCACCCCGGACAAAGAATCCGGCATTGCCATCACTGCTCGGGCTTACGCCAGGTAAAAGCTGGATGGTTTTAAGGACGTCTTTCTCGCCAAAAAGCACCGGCAATAACTGGATGTCTTTGATGTCGATGTTGATGCTACCCATCTCCGTACTTCTAATATTGCTATTTTCGTCTGGAGCAGCAACAACGACCTCTTGGAGGATGGCTCCCGGCAATAATTCAATGTCTACCCGTACATCTTTGGTCAGGTCCACATCAATAACCTGATTTTGGTAGCCGACATAAGAACTGGTCAATGTGTACTTCCCGGTGGGTAAAGTGAGGGCATAATAGCCATATTCGTTGGTTGTTACACCGTCATTGCTGCCTAGGACGGATACGGCAGCATAGAGTAATTCCTCGCCGGTGTCCGCATCACGGAGGTAACCACTGACCGTAAACTTTTGCCCAAAGAGCAAGGTCGCCATCGACGCAAAATGAAAGAAAAAGAGGGTCGCTTTAAGTTTCATGATTTCAAATCTAGGACATTCGGACTGAAAAAAAAATAATCCACTTTTCTCATTAGCTTTGTCTGCATGGCAAATGATTTCAAAAATCAAAGCAGCATTCTCCGTAAATTGAGAATTGAGGCTTTGAATACGATGCAAGAAGAGGCTAAACTGGCTATTCACTCCAGTTCCGAAGTCGTCCTGTTGTCGCCGACGGGCACCGGTAAGACATTGGCCTTCTTATTGCCGATCGTTGCTGAACTGGATCGGAGCATCCCTGAAGTACAGGCGCTCATCATCGTACCTTCCAGAGAATTGGCCATCCAGATCGAACAGGTGACCCGAGAAATGGGAGCCGGTTACAAGACAAATGCCTTCTACGGAGGGAGAACTTTCTCCAAAGACAGAATGGTGCTTAAACACCGACCGGCTATTTTGATCGGTACTCCAGGCCGCATTGCTCACCACTTGCGCAAAGGGACATTCTCCACGGATTTCGTGAAGGTACTGGTCCTTGATGAATTTGATAAATCGTTGGAGATCGGGTTTGAATTGGAGATGAAAGAAATCTGTGCGGCTGTCCAGAAGGTTAAAAAAAAGATCCTGACTTCCGCCACACCAAAAGTCTTTATACCCAGCTTCGTTGGTTTGAAAGACCCCTTGGTGGTTAATTACCTGGATCAGGAAGTGTCGCAATTGTCAGTAAAGACCATATTGTCTCCGCAAAAAGACAAATTGGAAACACTGGTCCATGCGTTGCATCACATTGGGAATAAACCAGGCATTGTCTTCTGCAATTTTAAGGATAGCATTCGGCGGGTTAGTAATTTTCTTGCACAGCACGGCATCGATCATGGCTGTTTTTTTGGTGGTATGGAGCAGACCGAGCGAGAAAGAGTACTGATTAAGTTTCGAAATGGGACCCATCGACTCATTGTAGCGACAGATTTGGCAGCTCGCGGACTCGATATTCCCGAAATTAAATTTATTCTTCACTATCACCTTCCCTTGAAAGAGGAGGAGTTTACCCACCGCAACGGAAGAACGGCCCGAATGAACCGGGATGGAACGGCCTATGTATTGCAATGGGAGCAGGAACGCCTCCCTTCATTTATTGATTCGCCCGAAATCGAAGAATTAGCAGAAGCCCCGCCATTGCCTTCATCCAGCTGGAAAACCATCTTTATATCCGGAGGGCGAAGAGATAAGATCTCGAAGGGGGATATTGCGGGTTTTTTACTCAAACAAGGCCAGTTGAAAAAAGAAGAGGTCGGTGCGATCGAACTCAAACAGGATTGTGCTTTTGTGGCAATTGATGCATCTAAAGCCGCACAATTGGTAACGAGAATGGATAAGCGTACCCTGAAAAAAAGAAAAGTTCGATTGAAAATCATTTAGCCATGAGGGGGAACACCAGACGATCACTCGCCTTCCTGGAAATCTTTGTATTTGTTTTCTAACTTTAGAAAACTTCAATGCAAACATGAAAATTATGAAGCATACGGCCGTCTTACTATTCCTAATAAGTTTTTTGAATGCACAGGAGGTTCACATTCGAGTAAATCTGGTTGGTTACTTGCCCGCCGATGAGAAGGTGGCACTGTTGATGTCGAAGCAACCGATTGAAGATAAGGCCTCCTTGGTGGACGTCCGAACGAATCAAGTAGTTGCAACGTATTCCCCCATGGCCATCGAACGGAAAACATGGGGTGCTTATCCGTTTCAATATACCATCGACTTTAGTAACCTGATGAAGTCGGGCAAATATCGCATCAAGTCAGGGGCTTCGCAATCCATTGAATTCATCATCGATACACATTCCTATGGAGAATACCAGGAGGATCTGCTCGCTTTTATGCGCCAGCAACGGTGCGGTTACAACCCTTATTTTGATATCGTTTGCCACCAAAGTGATGGTCGAATATTTTATGCACCGGTAGAGGATTCTACCTACTATGATTTTACGGGAGGTTGGCACGATGCCGGCGATCAATTGAAGTACCTCATTACGGGTTCCAATGCGACCGCTCGTATGTTGTTGGCCTATGAGTTGGCGAAGGACAAATTTAAAGACCAGGTGGATGAAATCGGTCACCCGTACCCCAATGGGATCGTAGATGTCCTGGATGAAGCGAAATGGGGCCTGGAGTGGATCCTGAAGCTGCATCCAAAAAAAGATTGGCTCATTCATCAGATTGCGGATGATCGCGATCACCGGGGATTTAAATTCCCGCATCAGGACAATGCAGCATATGGCTGGGGCCCTAATTCCTATCGCGCCGCTTACTTTGCTAACGGACAACCACAGGGATTAGGGAAATGGAAAAGCAAAGCTACGGGAGTGGCCAATCTCGCCGGCCGTTCGGCCGCTGCACTAGCAATGGGGGCTCGTATCTGGAAGCAGACTGGACTCGATGAATCATTTGCTACCCGGTGCAAGCAGGCAGCCATAGAGCTTTATCAATTGGGAAAAGCTAAAGAAGGGTACCAGCAGGGGAATTCATACGGAGCACCTTATCGATACAATGAAGATACCTGGGCCGATGATATGGAATGGGGAGCTGCCGAACTCTTTCGATTGACCGGTGATTCCACTTATTTGAAAGACGCCATTCATTATGCCTATCTGATCAAAGAAGAAGGTTGGATGGCTCGTGACACGATGATGCATTATCAAAAGTATCCTTTCATGAATGCGGCGCACTATTCCCTTTTCCAGGTGGCACCGGATTCCGTTAAAGCTCAGTTGCTGCTCTGGTACCAGGCGAACATCGAAAAAGTGTTGGCCAGAGGCAAGACCAATGCATATGGGGTCGGTGTACCATTCTTATGGTGTTCGAATAACTTAATGGTTAATTTTATCACGCAGGTTTTACTCTATGAACAAATGAGCGGAGACCGACAATATCATGCAGCCATGTTGTTGCATCGGGATTGGCTTTTGGGTAGAAACCCCTGGGGTACTAGCATGTTTACCGGCATACCAAGGGATGGAGAAACCCCGCTGGACGTCCATTTACCTCCACGTGCACTACTTGGTAAAACGCCACCGGGCGGATTGGTCGACGGTCCTATTTTCCGGACCATTCATAATTATCTCAAGGGATTGGTGCTTAACGAACCGGATGAATTTCTCCTCTTTCAAAATGATTTTGTAGTCTATCACGATGACATTGGCGATTACGCAACCAACGAACCGACCATGGATGGGACCGCGGATGCCATTTTAATGATGGCATTTTGGAGTGGCACCAATTGAATTGAATACAGTATGAATCAACATAGAATTCTTTCCATCGATATTTTTCGCGGACTAACCATCTTTTTAATGGTCTTCGTAAATGACCTGGCCGGGGTGGCCAACATCCCCGCTTGGATGAAACACGTACCCCCTAATGTTGATGGTATGACCTTTGTCGATGTGGTATTTCCCGCCTTTCTTTTCATTGTCGGTATGGCCATTCCCTTTGCCGTTCGCCACCGCCTGGCCAAAGATTCAGACCCCGTTCGTTTTTGGCAACACGCTTTGATCCGGACATTGGGCTTGCTGATACTGGGCGTTTATATGGTCAATTCCGCAGAGATGAATTCAACAGCGAGCCTTATCCCAAAATCCATTTGGACTCCCGCCTTTTATATTGCTGCTATTTTGATTTGGAACAACTACCCAAAATCGATCACCGAGAATCAGCAAGTGCGTTTTCGCACATTGCAAGGTCTGGGCATCGCTACTTTGATTATCTTGTTTGCGACTTACCGCAAGACCATGAATGGAACTGTTGTGGGAATGACGCCCAGTTGGTGGGGAATTTTAGGCTTAATTGGTTGGGCGTACCTGATTGCCCTGATCGTGTTTTGGCTGGCTAAAGAAAACCTGCTCGCTATTGGAGGTTCCCTGATTGCTCTGTCGCTGATACTGGTCTTGCTTTGGAGCGACCTGCCGCTGGTTAATACCCATCTTAGCTGGTTTAAGCAAGAGGCAAAGCACATCGCGCATGCTATCATTGTGCTTTCCGGAATAGTCTGCTCCCTGATATTGACATTAGGGGGTATGCGTCAGAAACCGATACAAAAAATTCGCAACATGTTGCTGTTAGGGCTCCTAATGGCAGTTACTGGTTACTTTGTTCGACCGTTTGGCGGGATCTCGAAAAACTTGGCGACGCCGGCCTGGACCCTTTATTCGGCAGCCATTTGTATGGTAGTCTTTCCTGTGATTTATTGGCTGGTCGACGTTAAAAGCATAAAATCGTGGGCAAACTTCCTCCGACCTGCCGGTGAAAATCCATTGCTTACCTACCTCTTGCCGCCTTTATTCTACAGCATCGTAGGCTTTTCTTATCTTCCTAGGTATTTCAATTCCGGGTTGCCGGGATTTATGCGAGCTGTTGTCTTTTCAGTCCTGATCCTTTGGTTGGCACGATGGTTGACCGCTAAGGGAGTTAGGATGAAGTTATGACCCGGTTGGCAGCAACGAAAATCGATAACCTCGGCTTCGCAATTCTTCGATCAATTCCGGAAGTCGATCGTAAAATTTATCCGTACGGTCTGGATGGGTTCCGATGTGAATGAGGAGTAGGAATCCATTAAGTCCCGCGGAAGAATTGCTTTCGTAATCAAGGATCCGCTGGTAAATCTCATCGCTGGAAATGTAAATTTTGCCCATTTTCGGAGTGGTGTAATCTGCATTGGATCTAGTGCCCGGTGTGAAGTTGATGAGTTGCAATCCCATTTCAGTGGTCCAGTCACTAATTTGTTGATTGTACCACTCATAAGGTGGCATAAAGTATGGCGCGGAACTTTCGGAAATTCCGTGGACGGCCATTTCATCATAATTCTGTAAAAGATCATCCCGGAAAACTTCTTTTGTTACCAATAGAGAATCACGGTTTTCCCAAGCAGCATAAAGGAGATGCTTGTCGGAATGAGCTCCAAGGTAATGCCCGTGCTTTTTTAGTTTTCGGATGGCAGACTTGTTCTCGGGCAATCGATAAAAATCGCCGGTAAAAAAGAAATGAGCTTTTACTTTTTTCTTTTTAAGGAATCGGGGTACTTTTTTTCGCCCGTCATTATAGTCGCCGCCGGTAAACATCAGATAGATGATTTGTTGTGTTGTATCTGCCCGCTCCAGACCGCCAAACCGGAATTGGGCATGATTCCAAAAGGTCGGATCAATGTCTTTTTGGGCAAATGCTTGCTCACTCCAAAGACAGATCAGAACGAACAAAAAACTTTTACCGGTCATAGCAAACACTTTAAAATTAGAGCAAAATTGCCAAACTGTAAATCATCCTGGTAAATATCGCGTTCTAAAATAAAGAATATGTTTAATATTTATCTTTCGGTAACAAAAACAAAGTCTAAGCATCCTTCGAATCAAAACATCGATCATGAACAAACCATTCGCACGACTCATGAAGGACCATTTCATCATCCAACTCGGATGGTGGTTACTCCTGTTTTCAACTTCAATTCTAAGCGCTCAACCCATTACAGAAATTATCAATTTTAGTGGAGATGGGCAAATGAACCGACTTTCAGAACCAGTAGATTTTACACTCGATCATTTGGGAAATGTGTATGTAGCTGGTTTGTCATCCGGCAATGTCTTTAAGGTCACTCCTCAGGGAGTCATCACCGAAATTGTAGATCAGGGAGGGGATGACAACGGCAACTTTTTGCGAGAACCTCGTGATCTCGAAGTCGACCAGAGCGGCCGGGTCTTTGTATTGGGCACGGTGAGCAACAATGTATTGCGCATCGACGAGGATGGAACAGTAACGGAGGTCGTTGATTTTGACGGTGCCGGAACCGATGCAAAAATGAGGAAACCACAAGACATTGAGATCGATGACGTGGGTAATCTATACGTATTGGCCAAGGAAACGAATAATGTCTTGAAAATTACGCCGGAGGGCACCGTCACCGAACTACTTGACGATCAAGGGGACGGCTTGGGCAATCAATTGGTGAATCCCTATGATATTGTCATCGATGAGGGGGGCAATGCCTACGTCATTGGCCTACAGTCTAACAATGCATTCAGGGTAGATCAAGAAGGCAATGTGCTACAAATCATCAATTTTGACGGTGCGGGAGAGCAGGAGCGTTTGCAGGCCCCCCGTGACATTGAAGTAGATGCTAGCGGCAATGTATATATTTTGGGAAGCCAGAGCCACAATGTCTTCAGAATAACTCCAGACGGCGAAATCACAGAAATCATCAACTTTGACGGTGATGGTGTTAATAAGCTCATTGATCCGCAGGACATCGTCGTCGACTTGTCCGGTAATGTCTATGTTTTGGGGAAGGCCAGTCACAACGTATTCCAAATAACACCTGAAGAGTCCATTACAGAAATCATCGACTTTTCGGGTGATCACGATGGCGAGATTCTACAAGGGCCGCTGGATATGACGGTGGACCCATCCGGGACCGTCTATGTGATTGGATCGCTCAGTACCAATGCTTTTCGGGTTACGCCGGAGGGCGGAATTACGGAAATCATCGATTTTACTGGTGCGGGTGATCGCCAACGCCTCATCAAACCCGGTAAAATATTGGCAGACGGAGCCGGAAACGCCTATATTATGGGAATGGATAGTGACAATGTTTTTAAGATCGGACCGGGACTCGAACCATCGCATATTCCCATTGAATCCCAACTTTCTGTTGGCCTGTACCCAAACCCGGTTCAGAAAGAGCTATTCATCGGATGGAACGATTGGGAGAACAGCGAAGGGCAGATGGAAGCCACGGTATACGATTTATCCGGACGACAACTATTTTCTTCCAACATGGACCAACCTTCACTTTCGGTTGCCTCCTTACTACCCGGGTCATACCTGCTTTTGCTTCGGGGTAATGGGGTGGAGAAATGGGGGCGATTTGTGAAAAGGTAAATTCTTAATAACTAGTTTCAACAATTATGAATGTCCGCTCGAAGATTCCAATTTTTCCTGTTCTACTGGTCAATTTCATTGGTATGCTCGGTTATAGTATCGTGCTTCCTATTCTGGTCTTCTTGGTTGGCGATATGGGTGGAAACGGTTTTGTGTACGGATTATTGGGATCTATTTATCCGGCTTTTCAGTTGCTGGGAGCACCACTTTTAGGGAGATGGTCCGACCGGATTGGGCGTAAGCGTGTGTTGTTGATCAGCCAGATAGGGACCTTGGTGGCTTGGGGGATTTTTATCGTTGCTCTGCTTTTGCCAGTCACACCATTATGGAGACTGGACAACACCCTAACGGGATCTTTCTTGCTCAGTTTCCCCTTGCTGTTGCTGTTTTTGGCCAGGGCACTGGATGGGCTGACTGGCGGGAATGTCTCGGTGGCCAATGCCTACCTTTCGGATATATCCGAAGACCATAATCGCAAAGCTAATTTCGGAAAAATGGCTTCTTCTACGAGTTTTGGATTTATGATTGGGCCAGCGTTGGCCAGTGTTCTGGCGGGGACGATTTACGGAGAATTGTTACCCATCATTGTAGCAGCCATCATTTCATTGATCGCTATTTTTGTCATTCGAACTTATTTGCCGGAGTCAAAGGAAGAATTGGTGAAAGTTGACCTCAAAGACTTTAAATTGGGCAAAATTTTCCAGATTGAGCATAAGGAATGCTATCAGATGGAGAATTGCCCCGACACGGGATTGCGATCGGTACTGCGCCAGCGAAATATTCCCATCTTGTTTGGGATCTATTTTTTAACTTTTTTGGGATTCAGTTTTTTTTATTCCTGTTTTCCGGTTTATGTCTCTCAAAATTTAGGTTGGTCATCCGCCCAATTAGGTCTGTTCCTGACCATTTCCAGTGTAATCATGGTTTTTGTCCAGGGGCCGGTATTATCTTATCTGGCGGATAAAGTATCGGATGCACGTTTGGTGATTGTTGGTGCCTTTTTGATTGGCATCAATTTCATGTTGTTGCCCATGGGTGATATGATCAGTATTTATGCAGCAAATTTTGCCCTTTCGGTCGGCAACGGATTGATGTGGCCCAGTTTTCTGGCGATTTTGTCCAGGACTGGTACTCCAAAAATTCAGGGTACCATCCAGGGGTATGCGAGTAGTATGGGTAGTTTGGCCAGTATATTTGGGTTAATTCTTGGGGGAGTTCTGTTTGGGCTGATCGGACCTGTGATTTTCATGTCAGCGAGCGTAATTATGCTATTCATCTTTGTATTGGCAATTGTGTTAAGTAAGTCATCAATTTAATTTGCCTGATTCTGATGGGCTCTTTTTTCCTTTGACGGTGTTACAAAAATCCTCATTATGCTCTGGCATAACTCTG
>JANQRV010000193.1 GCA_028284395.1 Saprospiraceae bacterium | reverse complement strand
TTCTTCACGCCGTTTTCCAAATCATAGGCTTTTTTAAAAAGAATGATGAGCCAGGGAGCGATCTCCAGAAATGGTTTGTGCCAATCCGTTCCAAATGGTGCCAGTGCCTCCAGCCATTCATCAGACATGCGCCCATTGTAACTCTCGTATTCTTCTTTTTCGGCTGCTTTTCTGATTTGGGACTTTAACGCAGGATCTCCAACTACACAAAAAGTCCATGGCTGTTTATGCGCACCCGATGGGGCTGAACTTGCTGCCATGATGATGTTTTCAATGACTTCTTTGGGGACCGGCTGATCCGAAAATTCCCGGATCGTTCTTCGAAGGTTCAAGTTTTGGTAATAGGAAGTGCTCCTTTGTAAAGTCTCTTCGGCGGAGTAAGTTATGCCGCGGTAGGGAATGAATTCCGAATTCGTCATGTAACAGGTTTTTGATTGGCAAAATTGGTAAAATTTTACGGATCATACCCCGATAATGTTGAAGCCATTAGAGCGAATAGGTACTTACAACGGCCTAAAAACAGTAATGCCGGATGCTTGCTCATTCGGCCTCTGACCCTTTATCGCTGCATCCGGCACTTTTTCACCCGACTATTTCTTTCCCGCTATCTTAAAAAGTAGTCATACCTTGGTAAATGATTGATTCGTTTAGTGGCGTTAGAAACCCATATAATTGAAAGCGATGGCCGTAGTTGCTCGAAAACCGAATGGTCGAATTCCCCTCCGCATTGATGTTGAAAAAGAGGTCCACTGCTCCTAGTGCTGTGCCAATGACTGTCATTCGACCGGATATACCTCGATTTAGATTATTGGTTGGATTGAGGACAAAGTTGGTGATGCGGCCTTCTAGCGTAATGCCTCCCAGTCCATTGAAACCAGGACCTGATCCCAAAGCCAGTTGAATGACCCCGATATCGCCATCTACCAGAACGAAATTGGTATTCGGGTTAATAAACGCTTGTCGCCCATATCGATCGGCCAGTCTAGTGGCCTCAATAGCAAATTGGTTGCTTTCCAGAAGAGACACGGTCTCTTGATATCTTTGTTCAAGTTCTGCCTTTTTCAACAATTTTCGCTCTTCCTTACTAAGTTTTTCCCCCTGTCCCCAAGAAGTGATCGCCATTAAAAGGAACGCAACAATCAGGAAAATTGGATTTTTCATATTGCTGGTTTTTAGCCATGGCTTGATGGCCATGTTGTGTTAAGAAATTTGTTTGGTCCTGAAGGTTAAAGTCGTGTAAAGACGTGCTTCATATGTTGTTCCTTTTGCTGTATAAACATCCATTGTCTGGTTAAGATTCTGTCTAAGTACTGGTATAACAGTACATTAACATATATTCACCGTTTTTTTTAATTCTTTAACAATTGGTTTGATAGTGCATTCGCTATTTTGAAAGTACTTATATTGACTTTAACTATGTTTTAAGGAAGTTTTGTTGATGGTTGATCGGAATTACGGCATATTTTCAATATTTTTAAGGTTCAGTGGTTTGTTTAAAATCTGATCGCAAATCCTTGTCTGTAGTGCATTGCAATACTTCAAAGGTTGAGATGATCACGGTTATTGAGGCTAATTATTCTCCAGTTCAAAATAGGTACGATTGTGAAGTATGGATTAATATTTTCTTGTCTGCTGGCATTGGGTTTTTACAGCTTTAACAGCTTTGGCGTGGGAGCCCCTTCTAACTTATCAGAAACGGAAAAGGAACGCTTGTGGGTGGACTCCATATTCAATGCGATGACGGAAGAAGAGCGACTAGGGCAGCTTTTTGTAGCGCGGGCACACTCAAACCTAGGCCCGGAGCACATTGCGGAAGTCAAAAGACAAATTAAGACTTATCACATTGGAGGGTTGTGTTTTTTTCAGGGGAGCCCCCAACGACAAATAGAGTTGATCAATGAGTATCAGGCGCTTAGTCGCCACATACCGATCATGATTTCCATGGATGCAGAGTGGGGATTGGGAATGCGGATGCCTAAGACTACCATCAGCTTTCCAAGGCAACTAACGTTGGGAGCCATTCAGGATAATCGATTGCTGTACGAGATGGGGAAGGAAGTGGCTCGTCAGCTTAGGTTGACCGGTACGCACGTCAACTTTGCACCGGTAGCGGATATCAATAATAATGCCCAGAATCCAGTAATCAACGATCGGTCTTTTGGGGAGAACCGCTACAACGTGACTGTGAAGAGTTACATGTACATGAAGGGCATGCAAGACCACAATGTCATGGCCAGCGCCAAGCATTTTCCTGGGCATGGGGATACGGATGTAGATTCTCATTATGACCTTCCCATCATACCTCACGAACGGGAACGTTTGGACAGCATAGAACTTTATCCCTTCCGGGCTTTGGCTCAGCATGGGATCGGAAGCATGATGGTCGCCCACCTGAATGTCCCGGTACTGGGAGAGAACGATCGCCCTACAAGTCTCTCTAATAAGGCCGTGACAAATTTGCTGAAAGATGAGATTGGATTTGAGGGATTGGTTTTCACGGATGGGTTGGAAATGAAAGGTGTAACCAAACATTTTAGCCCCGGACAAGTAGAGGCTGAAGCATTGCTGGCAGGTAATGATATTTTGCTATTGCCGGTCAACATTGATGCTTCTGTCAAAGCCATTAACAGTTATCTGGAAAACGGCCGACTTACAAAAGAAAGCATCCACGCGAAAGTAAAGAAAGTGCTAGCAGCAAAATATCGCCTGGGTCTTACCCATTTTGTCCCGTTGGACGCAGAAAATATAGAGGAACGTCTGAATACAGAAGAGGCGAAAGCATTAAAGAGAAAATTATTGGCCAATAGTCTGACTTTGGTCAGGAATGAAGATAAGATTGTGCCGTTTTTTGAGATGAAGGCTCAGGAACTAGCTACGGTTGCCATTGGAACGGCAAGTAAGAATACCTTCCAAAAACGGATTGACAGTTATGTGAAGGCAACGCATTTTCAGGTTGGCAAAAGCTTGGGAGAAGGAGAGAGAAAAGCACTGATCGATAAGCTAAAGGACAAAGAGGCGGTCGTCGTGTCAATTCACAATATGAACAAGTACGCCAGTCGTGATTTTGGTCTCACTCAGGGACTCAAGGCTTTTGTACATGAGTTAAATGAACATACCAAGGTAATCCTGACCATTTTTGGAAGTCCTTACTCCTTGAAGTATTTTGATGCCATTGCCAATGTTCTAATGGCTTATGAAGACAATCGCGATGCTCAGGACCTGGCCGCTCAGGGGTTGTTCGGAGCCTTTGTGATCAGTGGTCGTTTGCCGGTTACCGCCTCTCCGGTCAGCAGTTACAATACGGGTATTTCTACTAAAAAAGCCTACCGCCTTGGATATGGACTACCAGCGGAAGCTGGATTGAATTCCGATACTTTGATGGAAATTGACCGATTGGTACAAAAAGCCATTGACTCGCGTGCAATGCCGGGAGGGGTAGTACTTGTTGCAAAAGATGGTAAAATTGTATTTGAAAAAGCTTACGGGCATCATACTTATTCCAGGAGACGGAAAGTAAAAACGGAAGACCTTTTCGATTTAGCCTCCATTACTAAGGTTGCTGCTTCGACGATCTCCTTGATGAAATTGCACAACGAAGGGAAAGTAGACCTAGATGCTCCTCTCAAGAAGTATTTGCCGGAATTGGAAGGTACTAATAAAGCCGAAATTGTTGTACGGGATGTACTCGCCCATGAAGCTGGTCTGCGATCCTGGATCCCGTTTTACAAAAATACGGTGGTCGGAAGCCGGCGGCGTAGAAGACCTTCCAGCAAGTTCTACCGGACCGCTCAAAGCCAAGAATTTTCGATTCCGGTAACGGATCGTCTGTTTTTAAGATCTGACTATCCCGACACAATCTGGCAGCATATTCACAATTCTGAATTGCCGAACCTCGGTCACTATCGCTACAGCGATTTGGGATTTTACTACGTGGCGGAAATGGTTAAAAGAATCAGCGGCCTACCGATTGATCAATATGCCCGCTCCGAATTTTACCTTCCATTGAAATTGTCCAATACCACTTTCAATCCATGGAAGAATTTTTCGAAAACACAAATTGTTCCGACAGAAGTAGATCGTTATTTCCGCAAGCAAACTGTACATGGTTATGTACACGACATGGGAGCAGCAATGTTAGGAGGTGTAAGTGGGCATGCCGGTCTGTTTTCTAATGCATCGGAGTTGGCGGTCCTTATGCAAATGATTTTACAGGGTGGCCAATACGGAGGAAAAACCTTCTTTACAAATGATGTCGTCACAGAGTTTACCACCAGGTACGCCGGAAGCACGCGAAGAGGTTTAGGTTTTGATATGTATGAGCTATCGACCAGCAGAGATCCTAATATTGCACCCGAAGCTTCTACTCGAACTTACGGGCATCTGGGCTTTACCGGTACCTCGACTTGGGTGGATCCGAAACACAGAATTGTGTATATATTTCTCTCCAACCGAACATACCCTTCCATGCACAATTATCGTTTGAATAAGTTGAATACGCGGTATGAAGTGCAAAGTGTTATCTACAGAGCATTGGATCAGAAAAGTGAAGATGATATCCTATAATTATTTAATTTTGCGGCGCATTCGATTGTTAATCTAGCATTATTCTAAATAGGTGAACCTTCCTCTCAAAATAGCTCGGCGGTATTTATTCGCAAAAAAATCGACCAATGCGATCAATATCATTTCTGGTATTGCGGTTTTTGGCATCGCAGTGGGATCCGCGGCCCTGGTCTTGGTGTTATCTGTATTCAATGGCTTTGAGGACTTGATTACGGGTATGTACAACAACTTCAATCCAGACGTGAAAATCATTCCTAAACGAGGCAAAACCTTCGAGCCAAGTAAGGAGGCGATCGATCAGCTTTGGAAAATTGATGGGGTGGCATTTGTTTCTCAGACCTTGGAAGAGGTTGCGCTTTTTGACTATAAGGATAATCAGTATCTGGGCATTGTCAAAGGCGTTGATACCTATTACCGCGAAGTTTCAAACATTGATTCTACCCTGCGCGAAGGAAGCTATACCTTTACGGAAGGCACCAAAAACCTGGCAGTAGTAGGATTGGGAATACGAAGCAAATTGGGAATAAATATAGACGATCAACTAGCGCCCATCAGTGTTTATATGCCCAAATCAAAAAGCTCCCCTTTCGATAGTCAGCCGTTTTACCGGTTGTTCGTATATCCTAGGGGGACCTTTAGTATTCAAACTGATTTTGACAACAAATACGTGTTGACATCTCTGGAGTTTGCACGGCAATTATTAAAATTTGATGACTTGGTGAGTGCGATTGAGATCAAATTGCATCCCGGGTTCGATCCCCCAGAAACCTTAGATAAGATCAGGGCGGTTATGGGCCCGGATTTCAACGTAAAAAATAGAGATCAGCAGGAAGCTTCCTTCTTCAAGTTGATGAAAATGGAGAAATGGTTAAGTTTTGCTATTGTGGGATTGATGATGGTCATGATTGCTTTCAACCTGATTGGAGCGCTTTGGATGATCGTCCTGGATAAGAAAAGTGATATTGCCATCATGAAGTCGATGGGAGCTCAAGACAACATGGTACGGAATATTTTTCTGAACGAAGGACTATTACTTTGTACACTGGGGTTAGGCATTGGTTTTTTTCTCGCAATCCTGATCTTTATCATACAGAAAACGATCGGGTTGGTCACGATTCCCGGCAATTTGATTGTTGACGCCTATCCGATCAGTATGCGTGCCGCAGATTTTATGGTAGTGGCTGTAACGGTCATCCTGATCGGGCTGATCGCTTCATTGCCGCCGGCCCTATCAGCAAAAAGAATTCCTCCGATCATTTTGGAAGAATAGCGGAGTGAACTCATTTTCTAATTGGGCAAAAAAAGGAATGAAATGGAAGAGTGGGAATTAGATTTTCAGTGGTTAAGAGTTCGGCATTTTGTTAAAAAAACCTTGGGAAGAACCGATTTGCCAGATTTGAATGCAATCTTGTTTTTGATTGGCGTACAAGAATTGGGGTTTGTAAAGAGAGCATTCACAAAGGAGGAGAAGCAGGACTTGATGCATATTGCTGTCTGTAGCCTTTTGAGTCAGGACGGCTACTATGAATTTGCTGGACGGGATGCCGACAATTGGCCTCATTGGAAACCCAGCAAGATCATGCGCGTAGAAGGAGTCAAAGAGCAAGAAAAGTTACTGAAAATAAAAGTCATAGAATATTTTTCACAAATGGAAATGGAAGAGCCGGAAATCAATGATAACTGAGCCCACCTTGGCAAATTATTTAAACCAATTCTTTTTTAATTTTTTGAGAAACAAATGATATGAAACGTCAAAATTGGAATTCCAAACTGAACAGAACATTTTCTTTGTTCTTAATGCTCCCCCTCTTGTTCTTATGGAGTTGCGATAATGACCCCTATACTTATGTAGAGATTTCTACGGATTTGGGGGATATGAAAGTGAAACTATATAATTCGACCCCAAAACACCGAGACAACTTTATAAAGCTGGCAAAAGCCAATTTCTACGATGGGCTTCTATTTCACCGGGTTATTAACGGTTTCATGATTCAGGGGGGAGATCCAAACTCAAAGGATGCTTCACCTGATACGCCCCTGGGCTTCGGTGGTCCTGGTTATTTCGTCGATGCGGAAATTGGAGGTTTACACATCAAGGGAGCTCTGGCTGCTGCTAGGGACAATAATCCAGATAAGAGTTCTTCTGGATCGCAGTT
>JANQRV010000189.1 GCA_028284395.1 Saprospiraceae bacterium | reverse complement strand
ATTAACTATAAAATATTGGAAAAGATTGCTACCCGCACCAATCTTCAAGTGGATTTTGGAGGAGGGCTTAAGTCTTCAGACGATGTGCGGATAGCTTTTGAATGTGGTGCCCGACAGATCACAATTGGGACCATTGCGGTGAAAAATCAGGCATTGTTCCTCGAATGGCTGAAGAAGTACACAGCGGAGAGAATCATTCTCGGTGCAGACTTCAAGGATGGTAAGATTGCTATTAGCGGATGGCAGGAAGAAAGCGAATTGGAGCTCTTCCCCTTTCTTCAGGAGTATGTATCGCATGGGGTAGAATACACCATTTGCACTGATGTGTCTAAGGATGGGCTATTGAGTGGCAGCGCTGTTGGGATTTATCGAGACATTATCAGTGAATTTCCGGATCTAAAACTGATAGCGAGTGGTGGCGTGACTTCTTTGGAAGAATTGGAGGAATTAACCAATATTGGTTGTTATGGTGCGATCATAGGCAAGGCTATTTACGAAGGCAATATTACTTTTGCCGATATTGAATGGCTGATGTTACAGCAATAAATCAAAATTAATCCCGTCCATTGAAACAGCAGTTTCTAAGAAGAATTTACTACCGTTTGACTCCGCAAATGCGATTGCTGATCAGGCGAATTGTTTACACCCCAATTGATTTATATGATCAGATAAAGGGAAAGAGAAAAGGAATGGTACCACCTCGTAGCATGATCTTCACAGGTAGTGGTGATTTTGTGAAACAAGGAAAAAAGCTGGTGCAATTATTTGAATCGTTTGCTGGCCTGCAACCGTCGGACAATTTTTTAGATGTGGGAAGTGGCATTGGTCGCCTCGCTATTCCCTTGACCAACTATTTGAGTAGTGAAAGCATCTATCACGGTTTTGATGCTATGGAAATAGGGGTTGAATGGTGTCAGAAAAACATCTCCTCTAGGTTTTCCAATTTCCATTTTCAGTACATACCGTTAGAAAATGATTTGTACCGAGAGGACGGTATGGATGCCGGTGAACTAATCTTTCCATTTGAAGACTCTTCATTCGATTTTGTCGCTGTGATTTCAGTTTTTACACACATGCTCCCTCACGAAGTAGTCAATTACTTCGGCGAAATTAGAAGAGTATTAACCCCGGGTGGTACTTGTTTTGCCACCTTTTTCATTTGGGATGATGATCTTCAACGAATTGGTCAGTCCTCCAATAACTTCACATTTCCATTTGACTACGGAGATTATCTGTTGATGGACAAGAAGGTTAAGAGAGCCAATGTAGCCTTCCGAGAACAGTATCTTAAAGATCAGATTATTCGGCACGGATTAAATTTGGAAGCATCTTTTCTTGGCTACTGGCGAGGAAGTGAAATGGGTGACAGTAAAGACTTTCAAGACATATTGATTTTTCGTCGCCCATTTCACTAACTGTAATTCCGCTCGTATTACCAAAGTGATGGAGGGTATTTTCCTTCTTCAGTTAAAATGGCGAAAGCCTTCTGAACAGGTTCTTTGTCTTCCTTATAAGTCACTCCAAACCATTGTTCATCATTCGGTATTACGACCATCTTCATAGCACCACTTTCGATCATCTGGCTTACCACCAATGGTATAAAGAATTCAGCTTTCGGTTTTTCCCAATTATCTTTTACAAATTGAATGAACATGGATTCCATAGTATCGAAGATGTTGGGATGAAAGCCGAAGAAATTCATTGATACCAAATCCTGATCACTCAAGGGATATCTTTGGTCATCTTCTCCTAGGTATTGTGGAATCCCGTCAATACGCTCGATCTTTAATCTTTCGACAATATCTAAAAGGTGATTCTGGTCATTCATAGCGCAGACACCTCTATTTACCGATCCATGATCGGAAAGAGTCTTGTGTAGAACATAACCAATCATTGAATAAGTATCAGGGGTACAGTCATTTGTAAGGAAATTCGACATTGAACGGAATGCGGAGATACCATAGTAATCGTCTGCATTAATGACTGCAAAAGGCTCAGTGATGACATCCTTTGCTACCAGTACTGCGTGTGCAGTGCCCCAAGGCTTTAATCGCTCGGGGAATTCAGTGATTCCACCAATTGGTGAATCTGCAGCTTGATACACATATTGAATGTCAATCTTTTGCTCAAATTTGTTGGCAAATTTGTCTTTGAAGGCTTGTTCGATGTCTTCCCGAATGACAAATACCACCTTGCCAAAACCCGCACGAATGGCATCGAAAACGGAGTATTCGATAATGGCTTCGCCATTAACACCAATAGGATCTACTTGTTTCAAGCCGCCGTATCTGCTTCCCATTCCAGCAGCTAAAATTAACAAGGTAGGCTTCATTTCTTTTTGAATTTAAGTTAGGAATTATTGATTTTTTAGTTTTTGCTTTTTTATGCTCTCCGCAAAATCATTAATTTCCTTTTCAATTTTCCAGCGATGAAAAACGTGGCCACCCACTAAAATCAGAAGACCGATGATAAAGGTTCCGATCCTGGTGCCTTCAACATAATTAGTGTACTTACTGTGGAAAGGACGGATTGACAGAATCTCAAAGGCGATGATAGCTGCTGTTAAAAGAAAGAATAAAATGCTAACAGCACGGGTAATTCGAATGAGATTAGATTTGCTCTTTCTCAAACATTTCTTCAGAAATTGAATGGAGTCTTTTTCAAATGGGTCAATCTTTATAAGCTCTCTTAGAACGTAATCTGCCTTATTATATTGATGAAGATTGAAAAGGGAAGCTGCTTTTTTGAACAGCATTTTGCGGTAAATATCTTCGCCTCTGAAATATTGTATACTTCTTAGTATAGAGTTTTCAATTACTACGTCCACATTGATCAAATGTTTCTCATATTGTCCCCTTTCAAAAAGTGCATTTACATAAATTACTAGTAATTCGAAATATTCCTCAAAATCTAAATTCTTGATGGCTTCTTCATTCTCTTCATAGTAGTGGATGATCTGTTGAAAATCGCCCGACTCTATTTCCATAAAGTTGAGGTAGAGCTTTGAGTGATATGTTGATTTTGAAGATGACAAGTTAGAAGGAAAATTTTCGCAATATTAGTGATTTCTTGAATCAATTCCCCATATAAGCTTACTTCTAATTGTTTCAAGGAAGCCTTTATCTCCAATTTGAACCAACCTAATTTGGTAATCATTTTTACGAATTGCCAACTGATGGTTCGCCGTAATGGTCTCGAAACGAGAATCCAATGTGCAGAGAAAATTCTCTGCTCGTCCTTCAATTTCGAGTGATATAACGGAATCGTCAGATACTACAATCGGTCTCACATTCAGGTTGTGTGGAGCAACTGGTGTAATCACAAAGTTTCCGGAATTGGGGAAAACGATAGGACCTCCGCAGCTTAACGAGTAGCCGGTCGATCCAGTTGGAGTTGCAATTATCAAGCCATCAGCCCAATAGGAATTCAAGTAGGAGCCATTGATAAATGTATGAATGGTAATCATCGAAGAGGTGTCGCGTTTCAATAATGTGCAATCATTCAAGGCAATCGGAAGATCTCCAAAGATTGGAAGGTTGGATTCCAAATAAAGTAAATTGCGACTTACCAGCTCGTAAATTCCTCTTTGCAATTGATTAATAGCTTGTTCAATCACTGTCTTTTCAATGCTCGCGAGAAACCCTAATCGCCCCAAGTTTATCCCGACTATCGGTATCTCAGCACTACGTACGTGATTGAGCGCCTCCAGGATCGTACCGTCTCCACCCAATGTAATGAAGAAGTCAAACTTTTTCATTTGGAGATCAATATGACCATCAAAAATTCCTACGTCTCTCTGAAAGTGAATCTTCTCCTTGAGCATTTTCAAGTACGGTCTGTAGACGTAAGCAGTGATGTTGTGATCGTGCAAAGAGTCAAATAACTGCTGTACGTACTGTATATCTTTGTCTTTCAATACCTTACTGAAAACGATGACTTGCATTAGAGCGGTTGGGTTATCAAAAATCAGAAATTTAGATCGAAATGTAAAAATAAACCACTTTCAGATAAATCATTGAAGCTATATTGGATTTGGAAAACTTTATCGTAAAACACCAAAATGTCTAATCCAATGCCACCACTATATAGCATTCTGTTATTCAGAGGGTTTGTATCTTTGACAAACGGATCATTTACATAACCTGTATCTCCATTGATCGAAAAGAATAGCTTTATTGGTACAATTTTGAAAGCCTTGATTGGCATTAATTTTCCAAAATTAATCTTATTCTCAAAAAGGCGAAATCGCAAACTGGATTTCATATAAGCCATGTCTAAACCATCTACAATATAGAGCTCAAACCCTCTGAGAAAATCGCTGCTAAAGCCGAGTGCTCGATTGGCTCTTGCCGTATACGATTGGCGTTCCCGGATCAAACTGGTCTTTCCCTTAAATCGCAAGGCAAGGTTCCAGCGGTCAGAAAGTGGGATGAATTTGCTGTAACCAGCAGTAACGAATAAGCCACTTCGGTCACTAAAAAAACCGAGGCCATCTTTTTCAAATCGGGCTTCGATCTTATGTCCTCGTAGAGGATAGAATTTAATATCCGTTTGTTCAGAAGTAAAATTGTAAGCGAACGTAAAAAATCGCTGTAGGGCCTTCTGGTTAGCAAAAAAGAAAGGATTCAATTCTTGGGAAATTGTTTGAGAAACTCTTTCCTGACTGAAACTAAAGATGAATTCGTGGAAAACTCGTAACTCCGGTCGGAAGGTAAGAGCCATTTCAGCTTTGAAACGTTGGTCTATAAACGTATCTTCCTCACCATAAAACAGTTGCTTATTGTCTTCCGTGAGGTAGTTGATTTCACGATTTCGGGCAAAAGATAGGTAAGTGAAAAGGCCTAAAGTCTGCTGTTTATTGATATATGGTAGTCGATAGGACATTGAATAACTCCTTGTATAGCCATATTTAAACCCAACTTTTAGACGGTCGTTATTGCCGGTGAAATTGAGATGAGCAAACTCCATCCCAATTTTAACCCTGTCCAATGATCGGTTCTGATCTACCCACCACACATTGAAATTCCGGTCTGCCAGTTCAAAGAGTGGAGCTGGATAGATGTACCAATTCTCAGTGACATCAATTTGCAGTTGGATGTGATTGTCAACTGCCTTCCAGGATCGATAAGAGATTTTTACGTGTGTGAATAGCCCTGTGTTCATCAGCAGTAATTCGCTATCCCGCAGCAGGTCTGCCAACTGTTGCAATGGCACCCTTTGTCCGGGGGTGAACCGGATCTCTCTCATAATTACCCGATCCTTAGTTTTCTTATTACCAACAATGTGAATGCTATCGATAATTGCGTAATCAAGTTGCTGTGCTTGAACACTAGTTTGGAAGAAGCTAAATAGAAGAATTATGTACAAATATTTATTCACGCTATTTCATTCAAAAGAAAGTTCGCATTGGTGAAGGTAACTACTATTGGATGATATGAATCGTTTTTAGCTGCTCAGAAGATAAAGACAGAAGACTTGATGGCACTTAAACGCTCAAATACGACATTAAAGACTCATACCGATCTTTCAGTACATCAAAGTAATCTTGCTCTGAAAAAGAAGCTTTAATGGAGTAATCGAACCTGACAAAGGTAGCGATTATGGTCTGGATATTTTGTCGGTTGATTTTCAAAGTCACCTCCATAGCGGGGGAGTTGACACTTGAAGTAACGAAGGAACTAAGGATGGCTGCATTTTCTGATTCGACAAGGCGGGCAATTTCCGTCAGAGAATAGTCTACCTTGTTTAATTCCAGAACCAAGACACTTCCAGGTTCGACAAAGGAAGCAGTTCCCGCAAAATAGTTTAGCAGGTCCTCTAAAGTGATCAAACCTTGGTATTCATTCTCGTTATTGATCACTGGTATGATGGTGAGTTGTGATTCTTTGAAGATGCGCATAACCTCATAAATATGGTCTTTCGCCTTTATGTAAGGTCTGCTGATCGACAGAAAGTAAGAACCTACTGGAGCTTCAAAATCATGATTGAGAATATCGTCCTCAGAAATCAGTCCCAGAAATTGTTTGCCATCAACAATTGGAAGATGGCGGATGTAGAAATCCCCCATGATGCTTAAAGCCTCATTACCTGTGTCGGATGTTCTTAACGGAATAATTTCATTGGACAGTAAGTTCTCTGCAATCATAAATTGAATGTTCGTTTAGTCATTTCTTCTTAGCAACTTCTGTTTCTGTCTTTCAAATTCTTCTTGGGAAAGTAGCCCTTTTTCTCTCAGTTCCCCTAACTTTTTCAATTGTTGTAATAAATCCGCCGAAGTATCAATAATTTCTTCTTGTTCAGGAGCTTTCAACTCAAGAGTAGGCTCTTTGCGGTATCCGTTACTTTCAAACTCCTCAAACTCCTTTTGAATTCTTAGGAAAGCTAGCGCATCATGTTCTTTAATTCTATTGAAGTCATTAAAGCCAAATTGCACGGCACGATCCAGGTGGTGAAATGCTTTTTCCACATTCTCGTTCAACGAATAGGCACAAGCCAAGTTGAAATGGACCGCAATGTCCTTTGGAGAAATCTCCAATGCCTTTTCAAAATCCTCGATGGCACCTTGATAGTCAAACTCTCGAAATTTACGAATGCCCGATTGCTTATACGGATTATGTTTCTTGGTGATGCTTCGGTCCTGTATTTTTTCTCTTCGTTGATAATCCGATCGATTCTGACTCCTATCACGAGGGCGACTCTCCTGACTCCTTTGCGATCGATGCCGGTATTTGTTTCGATCAAAATCGGTTTCTTTTCTGCGGACCGCTTTGTAGTAATCTTTATTGTATTTGATGTCAAAATTGTCCTTATCCATGGAAAAAAAGGCAATGGCATCAATAATGCTAAAGATCCATGAAATCCAGAAAAACATAGCATATGCAATGCCTAAACCTATTTGGCCCAGGTAAAAACGGTGAATTCCTAACCATCCAAAAAAAAGTGCAAGTATGCCGGCTAAGTTCTTATCTTTCATCTTAAGTTATACAACGTTCATGATACTAATCAATGATTCCTAATTTAGTTCTAAAAGGTATAAGATACAATTCTGCTAAGGTCCTAGAATTTTTTGGATAAATTAGAAATAGCTTTGACCAAAGGTACTAATTATAGATCTTACAGGTTAAAATAGTTATATCGTCTGGATACGATTGTTTACCACGAAATGCATCTATGGTATCCATTAATTTATGATTGAATTCGAACGCTGCTTCTTCATAATTATTAGAAACAAAACCGCTCAAAACCTGTTCATCGAAGAAATCCCCGTCTTCATTTCTCAAGTCCGTTAATCCATCGGTAAATGCCAGGATAATTGCTTGCTCTCCCTTTAAGGAGACCTCTCCGATTTCTACTGCTGGCAATTTTTCGAATGGTCCCAGTATCGTACACCCCTTCTTCAACAGGTATAACTCTCCGTCAGACACAAAGATTGGCGGATTATGGCCCGCATTGACATATTTTAATTTTTGCTCTTCAATGTCGTATTCTGCTACGAATAGGGTAATGAACCTATCTCCTTTAGTCAATACATAAACTGCATTATTCAAGTCGATGATGAACTCTTCTAAGCTAGTCCTTTTCGCTAAAATAGTATGGAAAATTGCCTGAAAATTAGCCATCAGCAATGCTGCAGCAACCCCCTTACCAGATACATCACCTACGCAAAATACGATCTTACTGTCTTCATATTCAATAAAATCAAAGTAATCACCACCTACACCTAAATGTGGTTTGTAGATACTTGATAATTCATAATTCTCATTTTTGGGAAGTTTCTTTGGGATCAACATTCGCTGCATCTCGCTCGCTAACTCCATTTCACGTTTGAGCCTCTCCTGTTCCAATTGCCTTTTAAACAATCGCTTATTTTCAATTGCTACTGCAATTACATTTGTAATAGTAGTAATGAATTGAATTTTGCTATACATATCCTCGTCATCAGAAAAGCCCCCAATGAAGACATAAGCGATGGGCTGGTCTTTGTGACGAACGGGAATGACAACATCAAAATTCTTTAGCAACTCATCGTCTTCATCATTACGCTCCAGGTTCTTCAAACGAGTGAACTTGGGTAAAGTTTCTGCGATATTGAATTCCAATAATTGTTCGTCAATCCCAATTGATGCCGCACAGTCCCAATTGTCATCTTCCTTGATATACAAAGCCATTTTCTTAATGCCGATTTCCCAGCCAAGAAAAGACTTGTACATATTGAACAACCCTTCTGCTGAAACATTGTTGTTAATTGCTTGCGTAATATTCAATAGCCGATTGATCTGAAGTTGCTTCAGGTTGAGCTCTCTTTCCAAGGCTTCAATCCGGGAAAGACTATTTTTTATTTCAGAATAGTTCGGCATTCTAAATTTGTACTAAATTTGCGCACCAGACAATAAGGAAACAATACCTTCAAACTTGAGGTTCAAACGCCCACACCATTTAAGTATTGCCATAAAGATAAAAAATCCACCATTATACCAATCCAATCTGAACAAATACTGATCGGCGAATTTGAAAAAGACAAAATAAACTCAAAAAGGAAGTGTAGAGGCCTGTTATTGAGTCAATAAAAATAAACTGTAGCCCTGTGCAAGATTACATTTTTTATGACAACCACAAAGTATCTTACATTGTAAATGGGCAAGGTCAACCACTCTTTTTCATTCATGGCTTTTGTGAGGACAAAAGTATATGGAATAGCTTTCAGTGGCCCTTCGTTAAGCAGGGATTTAAGGTTGTATGCATCGATTTGCCGGGGTTTGGTTCAAGCCAGATAGTGGCGGAACTTACCATGAAAAAGATGGCAGAAATTGTGAAGGCTATCGCAGAAAAAGAATGTGGTCGTGAACGTATTATACTTGTAGGTCATTCAATGGGCGGGTATGTGAGCTTGGCGTATGGAGCACAGTTTGGCCGCGATTTGAGAGGGCTTGTGCTTTTCCATTCTCACCCCTTTGCGGATACTTCATTGAAAAGGGAAAACCGGGAAAAAAGCATCCGGTTTATTCAACAACATGGGCACGAACGATTTGTCGGCCAACTTTTTAATAACCTTTTTTCCAATAAAAATGTAGAGAAAGTTGAAATCATTGTTAATCAATTGACTGAGAAGGCTAAAGCCTATTCCAGTGAAGGAATTATCCATGCACAAAAATCTATGATGAATCGTGAGGATCAAACTTCAGTTCTAAAAAGAGCCGAATTTCCCAAATTGTTTCTCGCCGGAAAAGAGGATACCACCATGCCGGTGCAGGAATATGTCTCAAAAATTGAGCAATTTGAAAATTGCACGATCTTACTTTTGGATGCAGTTGGTCATATGGGAATGTTTGAAGCTGAGACAGAAACTCAGCAGGCCCTCCTAGATTTTTGCTTTTTCTGTAATCAACGGGGTTGATTCATTAGATGTAAATAAATCTATTTATCATTCAATTTCTGATTATTGGCATGCCGATCTTTATCCCTAACAGTTTTCTTTTGCAAATTTTTGATCAGGGCATCAGAAAGGTCAATTCCCGTTTGGTTGGCTAGGCAAATCAGTACAAATAAGACATCTGCTAATTCATCCGCCAGATCAGATTCGGCTGTTAATTCTTGTTCTTGGTGTTTAAAGGATTGTTCGCCATAAATACGTGCCATAAGTCTGGCCACCTCCCCTACCTCTTCCATTAGAATGGCCGTATTGGTCAATTCATTGTAATAACGGACACCGATGGTATTGACCCAATTATCCACCCTCTTCTGTGCTTCTTCCAACGTCATAAGTCTTTGTTTTTACTATCGATGATGATGGTAACGGGACCATCGTTGATGAGGTTTACTTTCATATCTGCCCCGAATTCGCCAGTCAATACCTCCAGTTTTGAAGTCTGATGTAAAGAAGCAACAAATCGTTCGTACATTGGTTTTGAAAAATCTGGTTTTGCAGCTCGGATATAGCTAGGTCGATTGCCTTTTTTCGTACTGGCATGTAAAGTAAACTGACTCACTACCAAAAATTGACCTTGTACATCCAAAATCGATTGGTTCATTACACCGTTTTCATCTCCGAAAATTCGGAGATTTGCAATCTTTCTGCATAACCATTGAATGTCTTCTTGCTCATCGGCGTCTTCAACACCAATCAGAACTAGTAGACCATTTTTGATTTCAGATTTGATGTTCTGATCGATGGAAACGGAAGCTTCACTTACCCGTTGAATAACTGCGCGCATGAAAAATCATTTGAAAAGCGTAAGCGGGTCGGGAATAGCCTGATGTAACTCCGCAGAATTGTTTTTGATTGAATTCACCTTTTCCGAAACTCGGTGGATCTTTAGTGAATTATCTGGCAAGGGTTTGAGTAAATTTAATACCTCGGCCAATTCTTTGTTCTTTAGCCAATCCTCTTGTGCTGTTCTACTACCCAGAATAGCTGGCATCCTATAACTGATCTGCCCCATTTCCAGGTTGGAAGAAGTCGTAATAATAGAGAAACTCTTCACTGCGTAGTCCCCCTTCATCCAGATATCCCAAATGCCAGCGAAAGCCATTAGATCGCCACTTCGCAATAAAATCCGATATGGAACTTTGATCCCTCCACTCATTTTCCACTCGTAGAAACTGTCAGCAAGAATGAGGCAGCGCCTCTTTCGAATCGGAAGCCGAAAGGACGGCTTGGTATAAATTCCTTCCATCCGAGCATTGATGAGTTTTCCCTTGTTTTCACCATCTCTTGACCAGTAAGGAATTAACCCCCAAGTAATATACTGTAGCCGATTTGGGCTGTCATTGGTAATCACATAGGCATGTTGTGTGGGAGAAATATTGAAGTTGTGACGCAGATTATTGCCGACCTCAATGTCACCAAATTGAGTTTCAATCTTTTCTTTCGAAGCAACAAATGAAAATCTTCCACACATTCTATTCAGTATTTTAGGACAGACGCATTGAGGTTGTCTAAAGTTGGCAAAATAATTGCAAAAAAATGGTACTTCATGCCATTATTTTTTACTACTCAGTACTTTTGCCATTGCCGTTAATTTTCCACCACGAACTTTGAAAATCTTTGTCGATTCGGTTTTCCTTCCGCACTTTTTTTGCGTTTGTCCCGCTGGGGTCTAATATAGCCAATTGGCGTGGTGAAAGGAGAAAATCGGGGGATTTCCCTTTGCCAATTGTGCTGTTTACCCTTGAAGCTTGTAAGGGAGTCATCGGCACAGATCGATATTGTGTACGTGAAAGATAGTATTTTGGTTGGTGATCTGCTCTAAAAGTACTTCTGGAATGAATCTGTTTCCCTTCAAGGAGACTTTGCGCGACTCGTTTTTGTTTGTCATTATGTGTATATACGTGATCAAACATATCCTCCCTCAACGCCTTTTCGAGCAGTTTTTTAAAGGAGATCACCTCGGGACTGTACTCAACCTGAACTACTTCTCTGGAATCCATAAAACCGGACTTAGTTGAGACAACTCCAGGAATCTGACCAAAATTACCTTCTCCTGTCCAAAAGCAATACATGGAAAAGGTAACTTTCTCGGTTTCAAGCGCCTTCGAAATGAGTTCTTCCTCAAACAGTTCAAGATATTGTGGAACCGCTAAGCCGATCTGATCCATAGCTGTAATAATGGTTTGGAGTACCCCCAGGCTAGAATAGTTCCCACTCAATCTCGGTACGAGATTTTTCTTATCACTTGATACGATTCTTACTACCGGGTTATTCCAAGTAGGCTCTCGATAATAACGAAGTACCTCTGCATCTTTTCCTCCTTTATTGTTGTAGATGGCAACAGGAATGAAATAGGTCTCAATAGCTTCTACAATAAAAGGATGACTCATTACCGCCTTACCATATCTTTGACAAGTCGCACAACCGGGGACTTCTTGAAAGAGAATGAATACCGGTTTTTTTTCTAGTTGAGCTTTTGAAACTGCCTCATCAAAGTCTCGCAACCATTGTACCTCTCCCAATTCCACTGGGTTTTTTTGTGAAAAAGCAACAAAATGAAGGGATTGTAGTATCAATAAATTAATTAGAAACAAGAAATTGTATTTCATAGGACATTCAATTTTATCTTCTTATATTTTTTGACACAAAGCTAGTCACAGCATTTTACCCAAAACGGCATTTGGTGGATTTGCACCTCGGATGAGGTGATTTTATGATTCTGTTACAGGATAATGTGGCGGTCATGGAACGTTGTAATGCAAGGCGCACAGCCATGATGGTACTTCTAAAAGTAGCACAAAAAACAGGAAATTTCCGCAGATCCGTTATAATTTTGATCTTTGCCCGCAAATCAGTGTATAATGTCAAGTTATTTTAAGTTCGGTAACCCAGTTAAAAAAATGCATAAAAGATTTACTATGAGGAAGTCAACACCATTATTCCGGTCTTTATTGTGCCTTTTGTTTTTGTTCCTTGTCTATTCACAGACGTTTGGTCAAGGTTACATTTCTGCTAAGACTCAGGGAATGGAACCCAACGAAGGTTTTTTTAAATACTATTGGGATAAGAACCAAGGGAAGATATGGCTTGAGATTGATCGTTTTGGATCTGAGTTCCTTTACGTGAATTCCTTAACGGCTGGTGTTGGGTCGAATGACATCGGTTTGGATCGAAATCAATTGGGAAATGAAAGGGTGGTTAGATTCGAACGCATCGGCCCTAAAGTACTTTTGAAACAGGTGAATTACGATTATAGGGCCGTAAGTGATAATCTAGATGAACGCAATTCGGTAGAAGAGGCATTTGCCCAATCTGTTCTTTGGGGCTTCAAAGTTGAAGCCGAACAAGGAGATCGCGTATTGGTGGATTTGACCCCCTTCCTATTAAGGGATGCGCACGGTGTATCTCGCCGTTTAAAAAACGCTAAACAAGGCAGTTATAAGTTAGATGCAAAACGCTCGGCCATTTACCTTAGAAGAACCAGAAATTTTCCAGAAAACTCTGAATTTGAAGCTACTCTAACCTACGGAGGAGAACCGTTGGGAGATTGGATTCGTTCAGTTGCACCAACGGCTAACGCCATTACCGTTCGGCAACATCATTCCTTTGTAAAACTACCGGATGAATCTTATAATCCAAGAGTCTTCGATCCAAGGAGCGGTTTTAATGCGTTGATGTATCGAGATTATGCTACGCCGATTAGTCAGCCCTTGGTCAAAAGGTTTATCGTTCGCCACAGATTGGAAAAGAAAAACCCAAGTGTCGCAATTAGTGAACCGGTGGAACCAATTATCTATTATCTAGATCGAGGTGTGCCGGAGCCGATTCGTTCTGCTCTGATGGAAGGAGCGTCTTGGTGGGACCAAGCTTTCGAGTCTGCCGGATACAAAGGGGCTTTTCAAGTCAAAATTCTACCGGAAGATGCCGATCCGATGGATTTGCGGTATAATGTGATCAATTGGGTCCACCGCTCGACACGAGGATGGTCTTATGGTAGTTCCGTGATTGACCCTCGTACCGGAGAGATTATCAAAGGGCATGTTTCATTAGGGTCACTGCGGGTAAGGCAAGACTACCTGATTGCTCAGGGTTTAATTGATGCATATAAGAATGGTAAAACACCAGATCCACGGTTGGAGAAGATGGCACTGGCGCGCATACGGCAGCTTTCAGCTCACGAAGTTGGCCATACCCTGGGCTTGGCACACAATTTTTCATCAAGTGTAAACGACCGGGCCAGTGTTATGGACTATCCTCATCCTCTCATACAAATGGATGACGACGGAAAGGTCAATTTCTCCAAAGCTTATGACATTGGTATTGGTGCATGGGACAAACGAACCATTTTGTACGGTTATCAGGATTTTCCGGATGGGACCAATGAATCTGAAGCTTTGGGAAAGATTTTGAAAGAGAATATCGAAATGGGGCTTCAATATATTTCCGATCGTGATGCTAGACCTGTTTTTGGAGCTCATCCTACTGCACATTTATGGGATAATGGTGCCTCAGCAGTCGAAGAACTACAACGGATTACTAATCTAAGAAGTAAGGCTTTAGAAAGCTTCGGAGAAAATAACATTCCCGAAGGACAACCAATGGCGACGCTTGAAAATGTCTTGGTTCCCATTTATCTCATGCATCGCTACCAGGTTGAAGCGGTGTCAAAATTATTGGGAGGCGTTAATTACACATATGCTGTGAAAGGAGATGGACAAGTCACCAACCAGATTGTTGATGCCAGCACGCAAAAGGCCGCTCTAAAAGCATTGTTATCGACGTTGGCTCCAGATTTCCTCGCATTGCCAGACCACGTGATTAAAGCCATTCCGCCTCAACCAATGGGGTATCGCCGGGGACGGGAATTGTTTAAAGTACATACAGGCTTGACCTTTGATCCTATCGGAGCAGCAGAAAGCTCCGTGCAACATTCTATAAATTTCTTGCTGAACCCACAACGCTTGACTAGAATTGTGGAGCAACATGCTCGACAGTCAGGTCAATTGTCATTATACCAATATTTAGAAGAGATATTGAAGAGTGTAAGGGTAAATAGGGATGGATCCGCGCTCGAACAGGAAATCAGCAGAATGACCGAAAAAATGATTGTTCAGAGATTGTTGAGATTAGCTGGAGACAAATCGATCATGCAACAGGTTTCAGCTGTTTCTTTGTTGAAAATAAATGAATTAGAGAAATTGAGCAAACAAATGGAGGGCTTCGAAGAGAATCCATTACAAGCTGCCCATTACAGCTATCTTTTACATGAGATTAATCAATTCCGGAGGGAGCCTTCGGATTATAAACTACCAAAATCGCCATCGATGCCAGATGGCTCCCCTATTGGATGTGGTGGCCATTTCTAAGAGCTAAGGATATTGTAAAGCCCGCTTTTCATTAGAAAAGCGGGCCACGATCTTTGATTAACTGCGTTGGATATTCCGGATGAATCCCTGGATCATTTTCTTCGTTCTGTCTTGTTCGTCAGCTGCTAATTCAAGGGATTTTTTTGCTGCATCAACTGCTTCTGCCTTTTTACCGTTGTGCTCCAGGATTTTTGCATAAGTCAGATAATAACCATACTGACCTCCTATTTTTGCCGCTTCTTTTGCCAAGTTTTCTGCCTGCATCATTGCCTCGGATTTAGAGGCAAAGTGCTGAAGAATCGTAACTGCTAGTCCCTCCAACTCCTTTGGATCCCCTTTCGCCTCTTTTTTGGCATATTTTTTACAGGCTCCCAGGTAATTTTCAACTTCGTTAAGTGCAAGACAAAAATGCATGTCTTCCTGCAAAGCAAAAGAAGCAGCCTTTTCTGGGTAGTACTTCTTCATTTTGTTCTTTGCTTCAGTCAATAACTCCTCATTTTGATACTCTATGGCCCTCTCCACTGTTTTTTCGCAAGCAGAAAGAATTCTTTCATTGACAATTTCTTCAGAGGTAACTGCGACCACTTGTTTACGATGCTTGATCAGCATATCAAATATTCGGGAATCCGCAACTGTAGTTGCTTCTAATATAAATTTCAAATTGATTTCCTCAGAAAAATCCGGTTTGGTCTTCAAGTATTCATTGACGACCTTGAGACTTGATTTACCGGCGTTATTGAGTGCTTTCACATATTTGTAAACCAGCTCTGGGCTATGATCTCCTGCATTGTATTTCTCTGCGTATTGCTCGGACCGATCTACCTTACTTAATGCTTGTTTGCCTAGTTCGATAAATCCCTCAACCTGCCGTGCGCCTCGCACTTGCAACACTATCTCGCCTTTTCCATCGATGAAAAACAGGGTAGGAAATGCAGAAACAGGATACTTCTGTCGAAATTTGAGGCCTTCACCTCTTTCCATATCCAGCTTTAAGTTAATGAAATTGGAATTGAAGAACTTTCCTACTTCAGCATTAGGGAAGACCGTCTTCGCCATTCTTTTGCAAGGACCACACCATTGAGCAAAAGCATCTACGAAAATAATTTTCTCTTGATTTTCGGCTTTGGTCAACGCTTCTTGCCAGGTACCGTCAAAAAAGTCGATGCCTTGGGCTTGAACCTGGAATACGACCGTAACACAAAATAAGTAGATAATTAAGTATCGCATTTTCATGAATTTTACTTTGTTAGGAATGAATTCGGAGAAACAGATTTCCATTAACCGATCTGAAGGCAGGATTAAAGGTACCCAAATTTAACATGTAAAATGGCCCTATTTTGTTAAAAAACGTTAAGGTGTTAAACGCTGGGAAGCATTCGGAGTCCAACCCAAAAATTGTTTTATATGAAGGAAATTATGCATTTACACTGGCGCGCCGGTTTCGGTCTCAATCCTGTGGAGTGGAGGGAGAAGCAATCGCTGTCCCTCCGGGAATGTATTGAAATAATGTTCGAAAAAGCAGCGACCCATCGGAACTTACCGATCCCCGATCTACCCGCTAGAACTGATCGAAACAGGACGGTAGAAGATAAGAAAGAATTAATGAAAGCCAGTCGACAACTTGCATTGAAACAGGTTATCGACTGGCTTGACAGAATGGGAAATACCCAATACAGTGCACTTCGTCAAAAAATGACTTTGTTTTGGCACGGACATTTTGCCTGTATTACTAAAAACGGAATTTTGGCTGCTCGTCAAATTGATACTTTACAAAAGCATGCATTAGGCAATTTTCGAGATCTCCTGCTTGGAGTTGCTAAGGATCCGTCAATGATCAGGTTCTTAAACAATCAACAGAATCGAAAAAGCCAACCAAATGAAAACTTCGCTCGCGAATTGCTTGAGTTGTTTACTGTAGGGCATGGCGAATACTCGGAAAAAGACATCAAAGAAGCAGCAAGGGCCTTTACTGGATGGTCCAGTACGAGGAACGGACAATTTATTTTTCGAGAAAGGCAGCACGATTTTGGTTCAAAGACATTCATGGGGCAAACTGGAGCATTTGACGGTACGAATATCATCGATATCATCCTCGAGAATGAAGCCACCGCAACTTTTGTTACCCGAAAAATATACCGGTATTTCGTCAACGAAAAAGTAGATGAAACAAGAGTGCGGAATTTGTCACGGCTATTTTATCAATCTGGATATGATATCGCCATTTTGATGCGAGCCATTTTTGAAAGTAATTGGTTTTACGCCCAAGATAACATCGGTTGCAAAATCAAATCTCCGGTTGAACTGCTTGCCGGCATGAAGCGGAGTCTTGGCGTTACATTCGAAAACGATCTGGCGGTCTTAGGAGTTCTGCGGAGTTTGGGTCAAGTTCCCTTAAATCCTCCTAATGTGGCTGGTTGGCCCGGTGGTCGAAGCTGGATCGATAATTCGACTCTGATGTTCCGATTGAACCTACCCATCTATTTGATGAGAGCTTCAGAAGTTAACCTTAGACCCAAGACGGACTTAAACTCCAGTACTCGTATGAAACGATTAAAAAAAATTGCTGCTACAGTCGATTTCGTACCTATTGAGTCAATGCTGGATGGTAAATCCCAACAAGAGTCTTTCGAATTCCTGCTCAATTGGTTGGTTCCAGGGAATCGTTCTTTTGACAAACAATACTTTGACCCCTTTATCAGAAAAATGGAGACAAAATCATACCATCAAGCATTAACAATGCTATTGATGTCTTTGCCTGAATATCAATTATGTTGAGAAAAGAAATCTAAAATATGCAAAGGAGAAAATTTTTAAAATCATCGGCAATCGCTTCTACCTCCCTTATGCTTCCTACTTTCTTGAGGGGGTATCAACCCGAAAAACTGGAGAATAGTAGGTTTGGGAAAATTCTTGTAGTTGTTCAATTGTCCGGTGGAAATGATGGCCTCAATACAATTGTTCCTTTCCGAAATGATCTTTATTATCAAAATCGCCCAACTTTGGCGCTCGGAAAACAAGAGATCCTAACGGTCTCTGATGATTTGGCGTTTCACAAATCCATGAATGGGCTAAAGGAGCTTTACGAGGAGGGGTATCTTACAATTGTCAACAATGTTGGATATCCTAATCCTGACCGGTCACATTTTCGCTCCATGGATATTTGGCAGACTGGGAGCGGTAGTCAAGACTATTGGAAAACCGGTTGGTTAGGCCGTTATCTTGATCATAGCTGTACAGGGTGCGACCAACCGTACACGGCCATTGATGTAGATGACACGGTTAGTTTAGCTTTAAAAGGTAAGTCCAAATCAGGATTTGCGATGGGAGATCCCCGCCAGTTGAGACGGACTACAAGCAACCCCTATTTGAAGGCAATTGGTCGCCAATACCAGCATTCGGGAGACCACAATTTGAATTACCTTTATAAAACAATGATTGAAACTCAGGCTTCGGCAAGCTACTTAGTGGAGCAGTCAAATATTCATCGTTCTAGCACTGAGTATCCATCCTCCGCCTTTGGGAAAGATCTCAAGCAAATCTCGGAATTGATTACTGCGGATACTGATACAAGAATCTACTATGCTAGCTTGACGGGTTTTGATACCCATGCCAATCAAAAAAACCAACACGCGCGTTTGTTGCAACAATTCTCTGATGGCATCAAGGCATTTATGGATGACCTCAAACAAAATGGATTGATCAATGACGTTCTGGTATTGGCGTTTTCAGAGTTCGGCCGGCGTGTAAAGCAAAATGCTAGCAATGGGACCGACCACGGCGCCGCTAACAATCTTTATATCTTGAATGGCCGTCTTAAAAAAGCAGGCTTTTACAATGCTGGCCCGGATTTATCTAATTTATTGAACGGAGATGTTAGGTATGAAGTCGATTTTCGGCGGGTGTATGCAACCATTTTAGAGAATTGGTTAGAGGCAGACCCTCATCCACTTTTAAGAGGGTATTATCAAAAATTGACCTTTATTTAAGTTATTGATCAACCAAGATTATAAAAAGGCGGAACTTAAAATGGGCTGGTTATCAATACAAAGTGCTTCCAATTCGGCATACGTTCCGCGAAATACATTAAAATCTACCATTCCTTCGATGCCGTTGATTTGCCCCTTATTTCCGTATTGCCAAAACTCCCAGACTTTGTTGTACCGAAGTCTGGGTTCGTATCGGTTATAGCGTGCGATCCATAACGGGTAGTCTTCAAACTCTTTTGCCAGATATCTATTGTAAAACTTCACATTTGAG
>JANQRV010000170.1 GCA_028284395.1 Saprospiraceae bacterium | reverse complement strand
GACGATCCTGGACCAACACGACTTTGATGCCCTTCCTGGCTGCAGTGATCGCACAACAGGTACCGGCCATGCCGCCCCCGACGACTACGAGATCCGCCTGAAGATCTACCGTCTTTGACTTCCGTGAAGATGTTGCATTGTTTTTTATCATTTACAAGGAATTTCTATGGATGATTCGTGTGGGATTGGCGATGATTTGTGGCTCCTGTTTTAAAATTATTTGGGCCGCCGTTTTCCCCATTTGGCGAAAGTCCGTACCGATTACTGTAATACCTCCGGCCAGTACTTCCTTTATCGGTGTATCATTGTATGAAATGATGCCAATATCCACGCCGATCTTATATTGCTTTTTCCGGCTGATCTTAATGACCTCGGCCAATTCGCGGTCGTAGCCCGACAAAGTGATGTAAACATCGCCCCGACGAAAATCCCTCTGGTCGACCTTGGGAATCACCAGGGTTTGAAAGCCACTGGAATCTGCGTATCTCTGAAATCCTTTGATTACCCAATCCGCATGATATAAAGACCCCGGAGCCAATAGGATCAAACGCTTAAATTTTTGGAGTTTATCAGCCGCTTGTTCCAGTGCCTTCAGAATGTCCGCCGCGAAATCCTGGTAGACCATGGAGTATTTTCCCTGGAGATTGGGTTCATAACTATCGATGATGATCCGTTTTTCGGCCGGGATCATATTGATAATCTTTTTGACATTTTCCCGCATGTAAGAGGTGATGACAAAGTGGGTATAGTGCGGAAGGTTATTGATGATCAAGGATCGGAATACAGAAATGTTGTGGTGATGAAAATAAAGGTCGACCTCCGCAATATCACCCAAACTCTCCTGAAAAGAATGAAACAAATCTTCTTTAAAAGTGGTGAATTTATCCAATAAGAAAAACACCCGCATCTTGTTTCGGACATCTGTTTTGGTCACGTAGTAACCCTGTCGGTTAGCGGATTTTATGATGCCCCTTTCACTTAAATGGTTGAGCGCCTTGAAAACCGTCTCGCGGCTAATCGCCAAGGCCTTGGATATTTTATTGACGGATGGCAATTGCTGATTGAGTTGAAGCTCTCCCTTCTCAATTTCCGAAGTAATGACCTCGGCTAGTTGCAAATATTTGGGTTTGGCAGGTGACCAATCTGCCGTCTCCGCAAGCCAGTCCAAATTCATTTCAAAGATTTTTTTTGCAATAATAGTTATTTTTTGCTAGGTTTACAAACCAGACCAGACCAAACCAGTCTTAAAATTAACGAAACACTAAGTCATTGAAACTTTAAACTCTTCAATATGAAAAAAGTCCAGCTAATCATTCTTTGCTTCCTGCTGAGTTCAGTGGCGTTTGCGCAAAGCAAGACGATCGGTGGGACGGTTGTCGACGAGCAACTTAGTCCCCTGATTGGAGTCACCGTACAAGTGCAGGGCAGTACAACAGGTACCATTACCGACATCAACGGTAATTATTCTTTGACAGTCGAAGGCACGGATAATGTGCTTTTGTTTTCCTATACCGGCTACGAACTCCAACGGATTGAGATTGGAGATCAAACTACCATCGATGTGACGCTGCAGCCTGGGGTTGTTTTAGATGAAGTAGTCGTTGTCGGATATGCCACCCAACAGAAAGTAAACCTAACGGGCTCGGTCGAAGTGGTCACCGCCGAGGAATTGGTCAAACAACCGGTCGTTCAGACTTCTACCGGACTAGCGGGTTTGGTTCCGGGTTTAACGGCCGTTCAATCGAGCGGACAGCCGGGCTCTGATAATGCCGTCTTACGGATTCGAGGGATTGGAACCTTAGGGAATAGTTCGAAAAACAATCCACTGATTCTCATCGATGGTATCCCGGATGATATCAACGGCCTTGATCCCAATGATATTGAGTCTATTTCTGTACTTAAGGATGCATCTGCAGCTGCCATTTATGGCTCCCGGGCTGCCAATGGGGTTATTCTGGTCACTACTAAAAGGGGGAAGGTTGGGAAAGTCACTACCTCCATTAATTCTTACGTCGGTGTTCAAAACCCCGTCCAGAACTTAAAGTTTCTTGATGCGCTTGGTTACATGGAAGCGTTCAATTCTGCTCAGCCGGGTGCATTTACCGACGACGTCTTGCAACAATACCGTTCCGGCGTTGGTGTCGGAACCGAGTCGTTGCCGAATACCGATTGGGTGGATCTCCTGTTTAGTGAAAGCGGACTTCAACACAGTCACAGTCTCTCGGTCAGAGGCGGAACCGACAAAATTAGGATTGCCAGTTCCGTGCTTTTTACCGATCAGGACGGAAATGTTCCCAACTTCAATTTCAAGAGATACAGCGGGAGATTTAACCTGGATTACAATCTAAGTGAACGCATCGACCTGGCTTTTGATCTCAATTTTCGCAGGGATATTCAAAAACAGCCCGGAGATCTCAATGCCCTGACGAGAGCAGCATACCGATTGCAGCCTTTATTCGTAGCCATCAATGACGACGGCACCTGGGGGCCGGGCTTCACCGGAGGTAATCCGGTAGCTGCGGCCAATTCTTCGGCGCTGGATCAGACAACGACCAATTACGTGCGGGCGGTTATGAAAGCAACCATCCGTCCGTTCAATGATTTGGCCGTTTCTTTGACCTATTCCCCCCAGTTCCTGGACCGGGACGTGGACGACTTCAATACGGGTTTTACCTTTTACGAAAGTTCGGGGGCTCCACCGGAAAACAACAGCAACGGCAGCCTTTTCAAGGAAACCTTTACCTCTTTCACGGACAATTTCAATGCCATCGCAACTTACGGAAAGGACCTGGGCGATCACAACGTGTCTTTCCTGGCGGGATACGAAATGTTGAAGTTCAGATCGGAGATCTGGCGGGCCAGCCGATTGAATTACATCATTCCGGAATTCAGACAATTGAACAATGGAGATGCCGATACTCAGCTGAATTCGGGAAGTTCTACCCTCAACGGATTGGAATCGGTATTCGGCCGGTTTAACTACGTCTTTCGGGACAAGTATTTGTTTGAGGCCAACGTTCGAAGAGATGCCTCTTCGCGTTTTGCGGAAGGCTTCCGCACGGCTTGGTTTCCTTCCTTTTCCGTGGGGTGGCGCGTCAGCGAAGAAGCCTTTTTCCCGGATGGCGGATTTCTTTCCAACCTAAAATTAAGAGCGTCATGGGGTCAGCTCGGCAATCAATTCATATTTGACGGAAGCGGTAATCCGGTGAATTTTGCCTATACCTCTCTCTTCGGACTGGGTAACGCCAATCCGACCATCGGCGGGGTGCCGATCGTGGGCGGTGCTCAAACGGTCCTGGCCAACTCCGAACTTCAATGGGAGACCGGCGAAACCACTAACTTTGGCGTTGACGCCGGTTTTCTCGACGGTCGACTGGCACTGACGGCCGAATACTACATCCGAAAGACCAAGGACATCCTGCTGGGGGTTACGATTCCTACTTCCGTAGGGTTTGCCGCTCCGGTGCAGAACGCCGGTGAGGTGGAGAATCGAGGATACGATCTCTCCCTGGACTGGCAGGATAAAATCGGAGAATTCAGATACGGGATCAATTTCAACTACTCCGATTTTAACAATGAGGTCATTGACCTGGGTGGCTTAGATCAGTTGCCTCCCGGCAGTACCATCAATCGGGTCGGGCAAGAGATCAACTCCATTTTCGGTCTACAGGTGGAAGGTTTGTACCAGGAGAGTGATTTCGGTAGTGACGGAAGTTTGAACGAAGGCCTGCCCAAACCGGGTTTTGGTGCCATACAGGCAGGAGACATCAGGTACACGGACCTAAATGGAGACGGGGAAATCACCAATGACGATCGGACCATCATCGGAAGCACCATTACCAACAAAACCTGGGGTGTCGAACTGTCGGCCGCCTACAAAGGTTTTGATTTAGCGGTGTCCTTTATTGGGGCGGGTGGAAGAGACGTCATGCTGCAGGGAGATGCCGGGTGGTCTTTCTTCAATGCCGGAAAAATTCAGGAATGGCAAGCTGACTATTGGACCCCACAGAATCCAAATGCAGCTTATCCGCGCCTGCATCCTGCCAGTTCCCACCCCAACTGGAGAACCAATGAGACCTGGCTACACGATGCAACTTACGCGCGCCTTCGGAATGTAACGCTTGGTTATAGCTTGCCCGCCAGCTTAATCGAGGGCATCAATTTGACCAGGGCAAGAATTTACGTGTCCGGTCAAAACCTGGTCACCTGGGATAATATGCCCGACGGCATCGATCCGCTGATTCCGAACTTTTCTTCCGGTGCTTTTTACCCTGTGACCAGAGTATTATTGGGAGGATTGAACATCACTTTCTAAAAATTTATTCAAAATGAAACTATTAAAATATATCATAGGCCTGGGTTGTTGCCTCATCTTCCTGAATGCGTGCGAGGATGTTGTATTGAACCTGGAAGACCCGGGCGCACCTACCGACGCTACTTTTTTTCAGACCGAATCCCAACTGGAAGTGGCACTAGCCGGCATCTATCAAAGTCTTAACTTCGTACGGACGGTACCTTTTCCTCAACTTCTGGACCACACCACTGACTATGCCTTCAATCGAGGTAATGTCGGCGGCACCGTGCCGGCCACTACTGGTGGACTCACTTCGACGGAAGGCATCACTAACGCCTACTGGAATCGTTTCTACACCGGCATACAAAGAGCTAACAACCTGTTGACCAACATGGATAGGGCCAAAGCAGAGGCCGACCCGGACCGATTTACGGCGATCCGGGCGGAGGCCTTGTTTCTCCGAGCCATGTTTTACAGTTATTTGACCGAGTTGTTCGGAGACATTCCTTTTCGAACAGAAGTCGCCACTTCCCTAGAGAATCTAGCGATCCCGAAAACGCCTAAAGATCAGATAGTATCCAGCATCATTGCCGATTTGGAAGAGGCAGCCGGTATCCTACCGGCCAATCAGACCAGTGGAAACCGGGGTCGGGCATCGGCCAATGCTGCCAACGCCCTCATTGCCCGGATCGCTCTCTACAATGGCGACTATGCCAAGGCGGAAAGTGCCGCTCTTAAAGTGATGAACGCGCCGGAGTCACCCAGCCTTTTTGCAGACTACGAATCGCTGTTTACGAATGCGGCCATCGGTGCCCCGGAAATACTGATGGATCTGTCTTTTACCGATGGCACGCAGGTGCACGAATTGCCCCAAAGACTGGGCACCCGCTTTGGCGGTTGGTGTCAGCTGGTACCGGCACAACAATTGGTGGATAGCTACGAGACTATCAACGGCTTGCCCATTGACGAAGATCCGGCTTATGATCCGGCTAATCCTTATGAGAACCGGGATCCGAGATTGAAGGCTTCCATTGTTGTTCCCGGGGAGATTTGGACCGGACACATCATTCAGACACACAGCGACAGCATTGCTACCTGGCGGGTCGAAAATGGCGTGCCCGTGGAGCGGGTCTTTAATCCCAATGCAGCGAATCCCGGTGGACGGAAAATCGTGGATCCCTTCGACGGGACGGAGTATACAGCTGGAGGTGCCAATCGCTTTGTGTCTTTTACCGGCTACTTCTGGAAAAAATTTGCGGATGAACCCGCTTTGGTCGAAGGTGGAGGTGCGCAACGACGCTCGGAACAGCCCATTTGGTTGATTCGGTTTGCGGAAGTATTGCTGACCTACGCCGAAGCGAAGATCGAAGCCGGTAATGTCGACGGTACCGTATTGGATGCGATCAACCAAATCCGAGAGCGGGCCTATAACGGAAGTGGGATACCCTTTCCCGCCATCACCACGACCGACATCAATGAATTGCGGCGCATTGTTCGCCGCGAACGGAAGATTGAGTTTGCCAATGAGGGCTTGCGACTGTTCGATATACGGCGCTGGGGAATTGCAGAAAAAGTGTTGAATACCACCCTGCTTGGAAGCCCGGCAAACGGATTTAGTAAGATCGGCGGTGAAATGCAATTTATTCCCGATATTGATGAAGACGGCTTTATTTCTTACGATGGTGCTCCCTCCGAACCCAGAAAGGAAATGGGAGACCTGAATTATCGAGAATTGGAGACCCGGGTTTTTGATTCAAGACACTATTTGTGGCCAATTCCACAGGCAGAGATAGACGCTACGGCGGGCCAGGTGTCGCAAAATCCTGGTTACTAATCGCGTTCAGCAGTTTGATTAAATTGAATTTCACATAATCATTTAATTTCGGCTTGGGGGATGTATATCCATACTTCTCCCAAGCATTTTCCATTTTTTGAAATATGGATTCAATTTGTCTTAAATACACAGCTTCTAAGATGATCACAAAGTTTAAAAATCTATATCTCGGATTATTGGTCGTCGGAATCGGCACCTGTGCGCCAGTACATCAGAAAGGCGGAATGGAGACCGAACGGCCCAACATTCTCTGGATTATTGCCGAAGACCTGTCGCCGGATTTAGCTTGTTACGGTCAGGAAGGCATACGCACACCCCATCTCGACCGCTTGGCAGCCCGTGGAGTTCGCTTTGAAAAGGCCTTTACAACGGCCCCCGTTTGCGCACCCAGCAGGACCTCTTTGGCGGTAGGCACCTACCAAACGGCCATTAACGCCCATCACATGCGCTATCCCGATGAACTGAAAAACGATTTGCCCGGTGGCATGGTGCCCCTAAATGAAGTCTTTCGACGAAATGGCTACGTGACCGCAAACATCGTAGATGCACCGGGGCGGGGAAAAACGGATTGGTCCTTTCATTCGACTCATGCCAAGTACGATGTTCAGCATTGGGAAGAGCTGTCCGGAGAGCAACCTTTTTTCGCCGTAGTCAATCTGCGGCTCACACACCGGCCGTTTGAAAGAGATTCACTACATCCTGTCCTTCGCGGCGGAGTGAAGTTGCCTGCCTATTACCCGGATCATCCCGTTGCCCGAAATGATTTTGCCCAATATCTGGAATCGGTTCAACTGATGGATGGACTGGTAGGCGAAGTCTTAAGTACCATCGACCAACGAGGATTAAGTGATCATACCATCATCGTCTTTTTGGGAGATCACGGCCGCCCCATGTCGCGAGGGAAAAACAATCTACATGATTCCGGCACGCAAATACCATTGATCATAGCTGCGCCCGAGGCTTCCTCCTGGAAAAGTGAACTACGGGCCGGCAGCACTGTCAAACAATTGGTCAGTGCCATCGATGTCACCGCTACTTCTTTGGCCTTTGCGGGGATCCAGAAGCCGGAATGGATGCAAGGCCGGGTACTGTTTGGACAAGACAAAGAGGAGGAACGCTCCGAAGTCTATAGTGCATTGGATCGCATTGGAGAATCCCATTTTAAGAGCCGGGCCGTGCGCACTCAGAAATGGAAATACATCAGGAATTACAACCGGGATGTATCCATTAATGAAATGGCCACCGCTTATCGCAAAGCAATGCATCCCATCTACCACTTACTAAAGATGTACGATGAAGCGAATTTGCTGACGACCGAGCAACTGGCACTCGTCCGGCCAATGCCGGCAGAAGAATTATACGATTTGGAGAACGATCCGTTCGAAGTCAACAATCTGGCTGCCCAGGCGGATCATGCTGCCTCTCTAACAACACTTCGATCCAAGTTGGATCAATGGCAAAAGAATGTAAAAGATTATGGAATGGAGGAGGACAGCGAAGCCTTGAAAGAAGCTTTCCTGCAATACGGAGTGAAATCAAGAAAGACCTATCAGTCGAAAATTGAGACCATGGAGGCGATGGTCCGAGCAGCAATTGACCAATAAATGGATTTAAATGAATCGCACAGCATGAGATGTATTTGTTTCCTATTATTTGCCTTAACCTGCACCCAGCAGGTGTTTTCACAAAGCAATTTATCCCTGTCGGGAAGGATCAGTGCCAGTGTGGAACAGGAAGGAGCGCCCGCTTCACTGGCCATTGACGGCGATCGAACCACGTACTGGCGCAGCTCTGCCGGTAATGAGGAAAAGTGGCTGAATGTAGTATTGCGTCAGGCCACCAAAATCAGGAAGATCATTGTTTGGCTGGAAGGTGCCGATGGACAAGCGGTTCCCGCTTACGCCATCCAGACCTACATCAATGGTCGTTGGGAGAATCGAGCCGAACAAACCAAAAATCAGGAAAATCAGGTTAAGATCGAATTTCCGGAACCGATCTTGAACGACCGACTCCGGGTCAACTTATTTACAGATCAATCGGTAAGCGTTCGCGAAATCGAAATTTACGGAGACCAGTACCGGGCCGAGGATGCTACCCCGGTTAAGAAGGTGCTGGTCAATCAAAGTGGTTACAACTTAGGTAAAACCAAGCGCTTCACTGCTCCTCATGCCGCTGACGGCACTCCCTTCTCCATTCAAAAATATGCCAACGGGCAGACGGTGTTTCGAGGGGTGGTAGCAGGTGGTATCGGTGACTTCAGTACTTTTGATCCCCTTGCCGGAGACGAATTTGTTGCCACGGTGAATGGTTCGACTTCGCATCCCTTTAGAATAGGCCCCTACTGGCTGGAAAGGGTGACTTACCAAAATATGATCGATTTTATGCGAGGAGCCAGACATTACGTAGGTACGACCGATGAGATCAGATCGTTCTCCTGGGCGTGGCGGGATGGGGACTTCTTCAATTGGGCGCTGCAGAGCCTGGTAGCGCAGTATCTTTCCAATCCGGAAGCTTACCGTCGGTTGGATCGCAAAATAAAGTACGTGGACAATGCACAACTCTCCGCCCCATATCGGGGTAAATGGGGTACACTGGAGCCCTACGATGAAACAGCGCCCGACCTGGTCAAATTAATCCACTGGGATGCCGACGTCAAGATAACTCAGGGCCTGGAACACGAGCATCAGAAAGCCGAACTGGCGCACTTCCTCTATGCCTTTCCTTATTTGAAAAAATGGCTGCCCCAGCAAAACTTCGACGTCGTTTACGACTATCTCAAGGACAAATGGACAAAAACCACCGTTGCTGACCAGTCCACTACCAGATACGATAAAAGTCCGGAACACAACCTGCTGGCACTAAAAACCAAACTGGGCACGATGAAAGGAGAATTACCGCCCGGTCACTCCGTTATTCCCAACCTCATGATGTATGAGGTTGCCAAAAGCAGGGGAGAAGCCGATGCTGAAAAGTACTTTGAGGCAGCGTATGATCAAATGTCTTGGATGATCGCCCACCTCGACTGGGAGGATCCCTTAACCACTAAAGGACAACGAATGTCCGAACACCTGACCATGCGGTCTTTTGCCTATTTCTATCACGAATATCCCGATCGGCGCCCGGAAGGACTGACCGAGAAAGTCGTTGAATGGGCAAGAGTAGCCATCCGCCGTTCTCATAATATGTGGGACTTCCGAAAATATACCGATGAGGGAGATTGGGTCATGGCCGGTTGGAATGAAACGGGCAATGTGCTTGGATTTCCCGCTGCCGCAATCGCCGCTAAAAGCGTTTTGCAAGATCCTGAGCTACAAAAGGAATTGGATCGGTTGACCTGGTCGCATTTCGATAATGCCTTCGGCCGAAATCCAACGGGCCGGCATTTCTCTTACGACGGACCCAAGGAAATCGAAGGTGTAGACCAAGGCTGGTACAGTACTCACCACGGAGGCATCGGATTATTGGAACCGGTTCGATTTGTATTTGATGGGTCCCCTAAAACAAATCACTATCCCAACCACCCGGAGATTGGAAATTTTGGCTGGACGGAGGGGTGGGTGCAATTTAACACTGCATTCAATACTAGTATGGCCTATCTGGCCAACAGTGAAACGGACATTGCTTTGATCAGATCCGGCAAAGGAAAATTGACCGTGCGCTTGAGGGCGCCATTGAATTTCGACGAAAATCAAACGGATAAAATAGCCTTGGACCTGGTCCTTCCCAAGGGAAAAACGGTAAAAATTACTTTAACGGAAGAAGGTAATTACTCGAAGTATTTGTCGGAAACTATCCGACTACGAAAAAGGACCATTAAGTATGGTGGCCAGAAAATAAAACTCGCTAAAGGCGACGTCCTTTCCGTGAGTTACGGATTGGGATACTTCGAGAAATCAGCTTCCACCGTCATTGAATGAGATGTCTGCATATTTAAATTATAGGGAATGAGACGATTATTGTATCTCCTGCTGCCAATGGTTTGCGGTTGTTCCGGCCCGACCAATGAACCTGCTGCATCCGGGCTGATGGACCGCGAAGGTCCCCCTTATTTATTTGATCTGGTACCAGAATCACATACGAACATCACGTTCAACAATCGGGTCGTAGAAACCAAGCTGATGAATGCGTTGAATTACGATTACATGTACAACGGATCCGGGGTATCAGTGGGCGATTTCAATGCCGATGGGCTACCTGATCTTTACTTTGCTGCCAATCACCTGCCCAATCAACTCTACCTAAATAAGGGAGATCTAAGATTCGAAGATGTTACGCAAACATCAGCTACCGCTGGACAATTGGGTTTTTCAACCGGCACGACGGTTGTAGACATCAACGCCGATGGTCGTTTAGACATTTACGTATGCAAATCAGGTGCTTTTTCCGAGACCGATCGGAGAAGGAATGAATTGTTTGTCAATCAGGGGAACAATTCCGATGGAATCCCCGTGTTCAGGGAAGAGGCTGGAAAATACCAACTGGACCTGCCTCACTATTCCACTCAGGCATCTTTTTTTGATTACGATCGAGATGGAGATCTCGATCTGTTTCTGATCAATCACAATGTCAATTCCCAGATCCACTACCAGTTGGAAAAGTATCTTAGTCTCTCGTCACCGCTGACCAGCGATCGACTCTTCCGCAATGACAATGGGCTCTATGTTGATGCATCCGAAGAGGCCGGAGTCTTAAGCGACGGAATCGGTTTCGGTTTGGGCTTGGCCATTGGAGACCTCAATAACGATCAGTGGCCGGACGTCATTGTGGGGCAGGATTTTGCATCCAAAGATCGCATCTATCTCAACCAACAAAACGGCACTTTCCGCGAAGTGGCTTCAGAAGTTACCGGCCATCTTTCCAACTTCTCCATGGGCAATGACGTTGCCGATTTTAACAACGACGGTTGGCTGGACTTTTTATCCCTCGATATGGTCTCGGAAGACAACTACGGGATCAAAGCCAGCATGAGCGGTATGAATCCGGAGCGCTTTCAGCAAATGGTTAACGAGGGGTTTCATTACCAATTCATGTACAATACGCTGCAACTCAACAATGGCGTGCACGTGCAAGGCCACCCTTATTTTTCGGATGTTGCCGGACTGGGTGGCGTGTCCAGTACCGACTGGAGTTGGGGTCCCCTGTTCTTTGATATGGATAACGATGGAGACAGGGACTTATTCATTGCCAATGGAATCCAACGGGATTTCAGAAACGTCGATTATCTCCACTATCGGGAAAGGGCCGAGGCCAATCACCTGGAGAAGATAAAAAATGCATCTCCCACCCTCCGGGCTGTGATTCAGCAACAACACGATGCCGGTCTGATTCAGCGAATGCCTCCCCGCAAGAAGAACAATTATTTCTATGAAAACAGCGGCGATTTGACCTTTACGAAGCGAAGCAAGCAATGGGCCGTAGCAAAAATGGATGCCAGCAATGGCGCGGCCTACGCCGACCTGGATAACGACGGTGACTTGGACCTCATTACCAATAATATGGAAGATGTGGCTTCCATTTACCGAAACAATAGCAGGACATCCGGGCTCGGGAATTATGTTAAACTCCAATTGAAGGGCGCCAAACAGAATCCAAATGGCATTGGTGCGAGAGTGATGGTCCGCACGGAGCAGGGACAGCAAATGGCCGAACAATACGTTTCCCGTGGATTTCAATCATCCGTGACACATTTACTCCATTTTGGACTGGGTACCGCAAAACAAATCGAGGAAATTCATATTGTCTGGCCGGATGGCCATAGCCAATCCTTATTGTCACAAAAAGTAAATCAAACACTGGTATTGGACTACGCACAAGCTGTTCCGACCGACTCTGATCGTGGAACGGTTACACCGATTTTTACAACTATAACCGACGAAATTGGCCTGAATCAGCTGATTCGAGAAAATGAATTTGATGATTTCGAAAGAGAATCCCTACTTCCCCATAAAATGTCGGAAGAGGGACCCACTCTGGCCGTTGCTGACGTGAACGGTGATGGACTGGATGATTTTTACGT
>JANQRV010000161.1 GCA_028284395.1 Saprospiraceae bacterium | reverse complement strand
GTTTTGAAAACCCCGGCTACACTGATACCAATGTAAATGTGGTCCGAGTTTCGGGGATCGACTAAAATCGAGTGGATCCCCGGTTGGTCAAAGCCGCCACCAAACCATTGATCACGGGAGGGGTCATCCCAAATGCTACGGACCAACTCAAAGTGATCTCCGTTGTTCTTGCTTTGAAACAATCCACCGGGAATCGTCCCAATAAAGAGGTGACCTGGTCGATCTGGTCCGCCACTGGAAAAAGCCCAGAGATACTTGGTCGCTGCCGGCTGACCATCCTTGTCCAGAGCGTCGGCAGGATATTTGGGTGCCTCCAGCTCTTCCCAATCTTGGCCATTCGTCGACCGATGCAATTTACATCCCCAGTGCCCGTGGTCGAGCAGGGCCCACCAAGTTCCGGTGGTGCGATCAATGGTGGCAATGGTCACGGGAATGCCCACGAAGTGAACTGCCGAATAGCGCCACTTGCCGGCGGCATTCTTCTGATAGACAACTAGGCCTTTTCGAGTTGCGATCAACAATTTATTACCGAAAGACATAAGGCTAAATTTTTTGTTTTACAATTTAGCCAATCCTTCGAATAATGTCAAATCGGCAAATTCAATTTATCCGCTAAATATTTGTGGTATACCCAGAGAACGAGGAATGCTCCTGCTGTAGCAACGATCAGATCTCCCAAGAGGGCATTGCCAATCAAGAGTCGGATCGGTGTAAAAGCGGCAATAAAGTTACCTACCCAGGCACCGATAATACCAATGATGAGCGAAGAAACCCATCCGCCTTTTTCATCTTGAGGTGTTAGAGCCTTTGCGATGGCACCTGCGGCCAAACCAATTAATAACCAAAACATATCGTAAGAATTTTGTTGTGGATAAAAAGTACTACAATTTAGACGCTCTGCATCAGAAATGAAGGACTTTTAGACCAAGTCTTGGAAAAAGACGATCTTTCTATCGCTTCATATAAGCATCATCGTGATTGAGAATGGCATTTGTCACCATTGTCAACGCGGCAGTCTTCAATGGATCCAAAGCATCATTGAGGGCATACGCTCCCACCGATAGCAGTTCTTTCACCTGGGCAGCCGACACTTCTTCCATATCTTCCAGTTGACGGTCATACAGCTTCAGGAGCACGCTCAACTCCTCCGGCGACGGACGGCGTCCGGTCGCCAGTCGAAACGCCAAATTAATCTGTCTCTCCGCCTTCTCCCCTTCGGCTTCTCTTTGGATCCTTTCGGCCAAGACCCTGGCTGCTTCCACGTACTGCGGGTCATTCAACAGCACGAGTGCCTGTAGCGGCGTGCTCGTATTTTCTCGCTGCACGGTACACACCGTGCGATTAGGCGCATCAAATGCGGTCATCGAAGGCGGCGGAGAGGTCCGCTTGATAAACGTATAAAGACTCCTTCGGTAAAGATCCTCCCCTCTCCCTACTTGATACCGGAGTAATTTATGGGAAAAATTACCTTTTTCGATCCACAATCCCTCCGGTTGATAAGGCTTCACACTGGGCCCTCCTATTTTTTTGACCAGAAGTCCACTGGCCGCCAGTGCATTATCCCGAATCATCTCACCTTGTAATCGATAGCTGGAGGCCCTTGCCAACAACTGATTTTCCGGATCACGGTCCAATTGATCCGGCAACAATCGAGATGATTGCCGATAGGTGTGCGAAAGCACCATGGTCCTTAAAAGCCATTTCAGGTCCCATCCGTTGTCCATAAACGAAGTAGCGAGCCAATCCAGCAAAGCCGGGTGCGATGGCAGAGCCCCTTGCATTCCAAAGTCATGCGGAGTCCGAACCAGGCCATTTCCAAATATCATTTGCCAGTAGCGGTTGACGGTCACCCTCGCCGTCAAAGGGTGGGCCGGATCAAACAACCACTTGGTCAGCCCCAAGCGGTTTTGGGGTAATTGCTCGGGAAAAGCAGGCAACATTTCCGGCACACCGCTGGCCACTTCATACATGGGAGCATCGTATTCTCCTCTTCGATAAGCAAAAGCCGGCCGCGGTCGATCCATTTCCTCCATCACCATGATTTCTTCGACTTCCTGCATCTCCCTTAACCAGGCAAAGCGCAATCTTTGCAATGCCTTTTCCTGCTCCAACAACACCGGATCCCGGCGCAGCCAATAATCCCGCCGGTTTTCTTCCGAAAAATGAGCCCCTGCCAGCTGACTGATTTCCAGGGGCCCAATGGCCCGCTTAAAAAGGTATATTTCGTCGATCATTCCATAAAAAACACCATCGTCTCCGGTGTTTCCACGGTAGCTCTTGGCAACGCGAATAGCCCGATCGACCGGCCGATCCTCCCGTCCCGCCGTTGTTTTGATCGATTTGTACAAGCGGTCGAACAATACCTCCGGAAAGACCCTTTGGTGGTTGACGTACAGATCAATGCCGTCGGATTTTCCGGAACCGTCATAGGAAAAAGCGAGGTGACACCACTGTCCCAGTGCCACGGAATCTCGACTCCGAATATGTAGGTAATTGGCCGGAAAAGCACTGGTTATCTTGAGATTGACCAATCCCTTTTGGTCCAGGAATAATTCCCATCCCCGGCCAAAATTATTTTTGGGTCCGGCGGTCCCCAAAATGGTTTGTGTCTTTTCGGCTTTCTTCTTCTCATTGTTGATCCACAGGGCAACCGAGAATGGTTCGGGCCATTCAAAATTGATGTTGTTTTTCAAGTGCAGTTCATCGTAATCGCCCGAGAAAAAGAGAGCGTTACCATGTCGGCCTGCCTTGAGTTTTGGTCTTGCTTTGGTCGAACAATGCCGGTTGTTATCCAACCGATACCATCCTTCCTTTTGGTCAAAATTTTCAAAGGGATAGTGATCGATCAAACCATCTTGCAAAGGATCTTTCGGCAATTGACGGATGAAGTCGATTTCCGATGCCCGTTCCTTCTTGGCTGCGTCAAACGCTACTTCCGTTTGCCGGATCAATGCTGCCAGGCTGTCCAACCTTGTTTGGGTAGTCGGGTCGGCGAGACTGAGCAACGGGCCAAAGTTTCCATCATTGCCGGTCATCCCTAGTTCCCATTGATTGTTAAAAAAGGCCGTCAATTGGTAGTATTCCTTTTGCGATACCGGATCAAACTTGTGGTCATGACATCGGGCGCAATTCAAGGTCAGCCCCATAAAAGCAGTGCCAAAGGTCTCCGTTCGGTCGAACACGTAGCTGAGTCGATACTCTTCGTCAATAGCTCCGCCTTCGGCAGTCATGGGGTGATTGCGATTAAAGGCAGTTGCCAGTTTTTGTTCGCGACTGGCGTTCGGATATAGATCGCCGGCCAATTGCCAGCTGACAAATTCATCATAAGGCATATTTCGACTAAAGGCATCAATGACCCAATCCCGCCAGGGCCACATCATGCGCCAGCCGTCCGCATGCATGCCGTGAGAGTCTGCATAGCGCGCCACATCCATCCATTCCAGTGCCAGGCGTTCGGCGTGGGCCTCCGATTGCAACAAGCGCTCCACCACTCGTTCGTAGGCTTGCGTGCTGGTATCGGCCAGAAAATCATCCATCTCCTCAATGGTCGGCGGCAATCCGGTCAAATCCAGGGAAACTCTGCGAAGCAAACGTTCCCTGTCCGCTTCCGACGACGGAATCATTTCTTCCCGCTCCAGCTTTTTGAAAATGAACCGGTCGATTGGTTGTTTTACCAGAGCTGGCCACTTCGTGACTTCGGGCAACTCCGGTTTCGTCGGTCGAATAAAAGACCAATGGTTTTCCCATGGCGCCCCTTGTCGGACCCATTTGACCAGCATTGCTATTTCCCGGGGATTTAGTTCTAAATGAGCCTCCGTTGGCGGCATCTTCTGCAGTGGGTCGTCGGTCAAGATGCGTCGATTGACCTCCTGCGCGGTAGTTGGATCTACCGGTAAATCCAGGCGCAGGTCTGCTTTTCGTTGATCGTGATCTGGTCCGTGACAAGTGAAACACCGATCGGAGAGAATTGGTCTGACATCGTAATTGAAACTGACGGTCTCCGGAAGGGTCGGGTAGACTTCTGCTACCTCGGTCGGCAGATTAGGACCACAGCCTGCCGTTAGCAGGCAAAGTAAAGAAACAGAGAATACGAGGGTTCTGCCCATATTGGTTTTTCATTTTCTATTTCCCACTGAATTTACAAAATTCGGAAATTAGCACCAAGCCTATTCCTCAAGAATGGTCACGTAGCAACGGCGACAAAGAGCAATAAAGTCCGATAAAACCGAACCACCTCTCCCCCTTCGTCATCGACGATACCGCCGAGCTTTCCGAAAAACTGGCGCCGCTTTGCCTCCTCCATGGCCATATGTCCCGAAAAAGTCGATAGCAGTCCCAGGTATTCCTCCTTTGAATAGGTCTGCTGCCATTCGTAACTCCTTTGCATCACCGGCCCGAGATCTTTACTTCTTTGTAGTACCTCCAGGTAGTCTTGCGGTTTGCCGGCCGGCCGATCGTGAAGCGGTGGTTCCGGTAAGTAAACCTTGTAAAACTCATTGGTCTTTGCCCAAAAGGAGGTGCGCTGGGATTCGTCAATATGCCAGGCCAGAGCTATGCAACCACCCCGTTGGAGGTGTGTTTTTACTTTCCGAATCCCGGGCTCGGCATCGATCCAATGAAAGGCTTGGCCGGATATTGCAAGCGGAAATCGTTCGTTGGATCGCCACGCTTCGAAAGCGCCAACGTCCACCCGGCTACCGGCGAAGTTTTCCATTTTTTCGGCGGTCATTTGCGCCAACGCGGGTCCCTTTTCAACAGCGACCACCGAATATCCACGACGAAGAAAATCCATCGTAAGCTGTCCCGTTCCACATCCAATTTCCAGGATCCGGTCTCCCGGTTGCAGGTTGGACCACTCAATGACATCCTGGATCAACTCTGCGGGATACATTGGCCGGTATCGGTCGTAAGCCTGTGCATTGGCATCAAATACTTTGACCAGCCGCTCTCTATTCTTTTTCAATTTTTCGAACTTTTAAAGCGTATGCCTTTTTCGGGTTTTCCACCAACATTTGTCGAAATTCCTCCGCCGTAAATCCACGACTCAATAAAGTCGGCATCACTACATCGAAAAGGGGGGTATAAGGTTTGTAGTTTTCCTGACTTTCCCAGCCCACGTTATACCATCCTGCATCGTGGGCAATCAGGGTGTACTCCAGGAGCCCATGATCTTTCAAATTCTCGAGGAAATCGACGTATTTAAAGAGCGCCGAAGAGTCGTTACGCACCGGATCGGGGGCGATCCACCCCATGCCATCCAGCGACACCCAGGTCTTCCTTTTGGCCAACCGCACGTGCCCCTCTGCAGTGCCATTTTGTGCGTGTGTCCAGACGAAGGCTTCCGGCGAAACGCCCTCTTCCTCGAGGATCTCCAATTCCTGTACCGCCGTCGTATCCGTTCCGGTGTGCGCCACAATGGTCATTCCCGTCGCCAGGTGCGTTCGGGCAGCGGCCCGCACCAGTTTTTCATCCATCGGCGTCAAATCTGATTTACTGTCCATCCCTATCTTGATGAATCCGGGACGAATGCCCGTTCCGCTGATTCCTCGTTCAAACTCCATGATCCAGTGATTGGCCAGGTCCTGAGCAGTGGCACGCAAGGCATCCCGGGGGATGTATTTGTACCTGCGGGCAGCGTAGTATCCCGTATTGGTTAATATTTGCAGCCCGGTAGTATTCGAAAGGCGCAATAGCAATTCGGGGTGGCGTCCCAGAAACGCCGGTGTGCATTCCAGAAATGTTTGCACTCCCCGATCCTTCATTTCCTCCAAATACGGAAGAATAACCGCAAATGCTTCTTCCGTATTCCAATTGTTGAAATTGATCGAATCCGCACCGGTCCAATCCAGAAATACGTGTTCGTGAATCAGGGTAAGTCCCAGACTATCGGCCGGAATCGATCCGCGAACGGTCATGATCTCTCCCGCAGTAGAAGCCACCTCTCCATGGCGATGCTTACATCCCACCAAGAGCAGGACGCCCAGTGCCAACACTACGAAAAGAAATCGAACCATATGATCTTTTGAAGAACTCAAACTGTTTTTTCTAATATTAGCAAGAATAAATGAATCTTAGAGGCTATTTGAGTAATTTTCTCCTTCAAATCATCACAATATGAAAAACACTTTCCTGCCGATCCTGGCGTGTCTCCTCATTGCAAGCTGCAGTCCACCCAAAGAAGATCCCTCCGATATGACGCCACCCGTCCCGGCGCCGTTCGAAGATCTCGACACCTTGGCCACCAATGACTGGTGGAATCGAGGTCCCTCTCCGATCATCGACCTAAAAGTGGAAAGAAAGGATGTCATTGCCTTTGGCATCTATACTGTGTCTGATAATGTGCTCAAACTTTCCGCACAACTTTTCCCCCTTTACCCCAATGAAACCAGGGAGGTTAGGCTCGAAATAAACAAGGACGGCCAATGGCAGGAAATTCAAAAACAAACGGTCAATGACATCGGTTGGTCGGCACTGTTCCGGGTAGAAAACTGGGACCACACTCAAGACTTTCCCTATCGTTTGAAGCACGGTGAAGAGGCGAGTTTCGAAGGGCTGATCCGCAAGGACCCACAAGGGAAAAAGGAAATTGTCCTGGCGGCCTTTTCCTGCAACAGCAACAAAGATCGCGGCGACCGGGCCAATTACATCAGAAACGTCAACCACCACGACCCGGACCTGTTATTCTTTGCCGGCGATCAATCTTACGACCACAAAGAACACACCGCTGCCTGGCTCAAATTCGGCCTGCAGTTTCGAGATATTTTCCGCCAAAGACCCTGTATCACCATTCCCGATGATCACGATATCGGGCAGGGAAACATTTGGGGAGAAAACGGGAAAGTGGCCTCCTCACCTGCCGGTAATGATGGTGGCTATTTCTACGATGCCGACTACGTAAAAATGGTTGAGCGTTGTCAAACCGCCCACCTCCCAGACCCCTTTGATCCCACACCGATCGAACAGGGAATCGGCGTTTACTACACCAATCTTCTGTTGGGGGGAGTTGACTTTGCCATCATCGAAGACCGGAAATTCAAATCCGGTCCCAAGGGTAAAATTCCCCAGCAAGGACCCCGTCCCGATCACATTCGCAACCCGGATTACGACCCCAAATCCGTCGATGTTGCCGGACTCAAATTATTGGGCGATCGGCAACTGACCTTTTTAGACCAATGGGCCGAGCAAAATACGGATCACATGAAAGCCGTTCTCTCCCAGACCGGCTTCTGCGGCGGCGCACACTTGCACGGGAAAAAAGAAAATCGCCTCCACGCCGATATGGATTCGAACGGCTGGCCGCAAACCGGTCGGAACAAGGCCTTGAAAGCCATAAAAAAAGCAAATGCCGTACACATTGCCGGAGATCAGCACTTGGCTACGGTCATCCACCAGGGTACCGACGATTTCGAAGATGGCCCCTGGGCATTTGTAGTTCCGGCCATCGTCAACAACTACTATAGCCGGTGGTGGTGGCCCGAAGACGAACAGCCGGGAGAACACGCCAACGAATTGCTTCCCTGGACCGGTCGTTACCTCGATGGTTTTGCCAATAAGATCACCATGCAAGCGTATGTCAATCCCGAAAGCCCTTCCAGTGGTTCGGGTTACGGTTTAATCCGGTTCGAGCCGCAGGAGGGTAAAGTCATCTTCGAATGCTGGCCCCGGGAAGTCGACGTTACTCAAGAAGATGCAGAACAGTTTACCGGTTGGCCCGTTTCCGTTTGGCCAAAAAACTTCTAATAATTTGCTTAACCTATTTGCTATGAAAAGCCAACAAAAATCCGATCGTCGCACCTTCCTGAGAAAGTCTATCCTGTCGTCTGCTGCCATTTCAATCCCCTGGATCATCCCGGCCAATGCCCTTGGTAGAAGAAGTGGACAAATCGCCCCAAGCGAAAAGATTACCCTAGGCATCATTGGCATCGGACCACGATGCCGCAAGGTGGTTAAAAACATGATGACTCATTCGGATGTTCAAATCGTAGCCATTGCCGATGTTCAGGAAAGTCGCCGGCAAGCGGGCAAAAAGATCATCGACGACCATTACGGCAATAAGGATTGTGTCCTCTATCGCGACTTTCGCGATCTGCTGCAGCGAAAAGACATCGATGCTGTTGTAGTAGCGACCGGAGATCGTTGGCATGCTTTGGCCTCCATGATGGCCGCCGAAGCCGGTAAGGACGTCTACAGCGAAAAGCCTTGTGGCATCACCATTGGCGATTGTCAGCAATTGGCCAAAACAATCGAGCGTACCGGCCGTGTCTTTCAGGCGGGTACCCAACGGCGCAGCATCACCAATTTCCAGCGGGCTGCCAAACTGGCTCACGATGGCAAACTAGGTAAGATCCATACCTTACACGCTTCCATTTACCGACCAAAATTCAAGACCGAATGGCTGCCCGGTCAACCCACTCCCGATCCGAAAGTGGTGGATTGGAACATGTGGCTCGGCCCAGCTCCGTGGCGGCCATACCACTCCGATTACGTTCATGGTCGGTGGCGCGGGCATTATGATTTTGATTCGGGAGCCACCCTCCTGGACTGGGGGGCTCATACCGTGGATCTTTGCCAATGGGCCAATCAGTCCGACGACACGATGCCGCTGGAGTATGTGCCCGGCAAGGACAACATCACGGCCACTTATGCCAATGGCGTCCAACTCATCATGCATTTTCTGGATACTCCTTTCGGCGAACGTCCTGGATGGGTCCAGGAATTGAGCACCTGCCCCGTTCGCTTTGTTGGCGACGAAGGCTGGGTGGAAGTCGGAGATAGCGGAGGCATCGTTGTCTCCAGCAAAGCACTCGAAAAGGAAGTAGCCGACATGCCGCGAGATGTTTCCGGCCTTCAGGTCATCGCTCATTCTCGCGACTTTTTCGACTGTATTCGTTCCCGTAAAACGCCCGCAGCCAATGCCATGGTAATGCGCAATTCTCACATTGCCTGCCACGCCGCAGCACTGGCCTGGATGCTTAACCGCAAGTTAATGTTGGATCCACAGACGGACACTTTCTTTAATGATTACGAAGCCAACAGCCTGCGTAGTCGCCCTCAACGGACCTGGACTTAACCCTCAACAACCGAAGGAACCGCATTCCCTGCTTCATCCAGTGCCAGGTAGGGATTATGGGCGATTTCCCAAAGATTTCCGTCCGGATCGGCAACATAACTGCTGTAACCGCCCCAAAATACCTTTTGCGGACGTTTTACTATTGTCACCCCCTTTGCTTCCAAATCGGCAATAACCTGATCTACTTCCTCCTCAGAACGAGCATTATAGGCCAACGTAAAGCCCTTAAAGCCACTTCCTTCGTGGTCTACAGTAGCATCTTCTGCCAGTGCTTCCCGCGAATAGAGCGACAGCAAGATCCCATTCATTTGAAAAAAGGTGATGGAATCATTGCTGTACGGAGATTTCGTCCAGCCAAACTTGTTTTCGTAGAAATCGTTGGCAATTGCTAAATCAGCAACTCCCAGTCCCACAATTGTCATTCTTTGCTCCATATTTTTTTATTGTTTTTTTATTCAGCGGCTATTGGTGAGGAGATTTCAGATACGCCAGCAGGTCCACCATGGATCCTTCTGAAATTTCCCGATCGAGTCCTTCCGGCATTGCCGAAATATTCATCGGCTGTAAATCGAGAATGTCGTTCCGTTCAACAATGGCATCATTGCCCGTAGCATCTCGCAATACCAATTGGTTGCCGACCTCTTCTTTGATGATCCCGAATTTATGGCCTCCGTCGGCCAATTTGACCTCCCACATTTCGAAACCGTCAGCGATGGCTTCATTGGGAAGGACAATGTCTCTTAAAATAGCCTCCTTTGTTCGATTACGGATCGATCCAAGATCGGGGCCGAAATCCAAGCCTCCTTGTCCGCCAATTTGATGGCAGATGCTACAATGGTCGGCAAAAACTTTCTTCCCATTGGCCCACTCGCCGTTTCCTTGCATGGCCACCTGGTATTTCCTCAATACTTCTTCTTTGTTGGCCACGGGTCCGGCAAGCAATTTCCGGGCGCGCAGTCGGATCTCCTCTTTCCGGTAGTTCAGCAACCGAAAAGTATGAGACCATTTGATGTTGGAACGATGCAGACCTCCTGCTTCGACCTCATCTAATAGAGCGCTGACCGTCTCTTCTTTGGTCATCAAAAGTGCGATGGCAACTTCTTTGACCTCCGGTGTCCAGTTTTTCCAATGATCAAACACAAAACGATCCAGGGCATAATCCCGGTAAGAGATCTTGCTCAAAGCCCGCAATGCCGCCTTGTGAATCTCTGCCTCATAAGACGGTTTAAACTGTGCTTCGAGGATCTTTGTATAAGATTTATCATTGCCGAGAGACAGCAATAGGATGGCATCGGTTCTAAAAGCGGCATCAGACTTTTCTTCGGTAAGAATGGTCCTGGCCAAGCTCATTTTAGCCTGGTAGTTCTCCCGGGGCAGGTTTAGTTTTTCCAATAGCAGCAACACATTACGTCGCAAAGCCGGATCGGTATCCGGAGCAAAAAGATTTAGCAATGCCTGCCGCTCCGTCGCCAGATCAGCCACCGAGAAAGTCTCTGGCTGGATGCCATCACTCAAACCTTTCAAGATCGAAACCTTCCAGATATTGTCCATTTGGCCTTTGCCCAATACCACTGCTGCTATCAATGGTTTCAGCACATCAAGCCGGCCTGATTTACCAATCATGCGACAAATCATTTCTACAAATTCCGGTGCACTTTCAGCTGATTTCTTAACGGAATTTTCAATTACATTTCGAACGGTTGCCAGGGTCGGATTTTCCATGCCGGCCAACGCAGCTATTTGCACCCACTCATCTCCCATATCTTCCGTTAGGATTGTCTGGCGGATCTCTTCCATACCCGGGTGTTTCAGCAGGGCAGCCGAGCACAATAGCTGAAATCGAACTTGCGGGTCTTCATCGTTCTGAAAAAGTTTCAAAAAGTCGATCAAGTCTGGCCGTTCGGTGAAATGCAGCTCAATAATTTTTACGACGTTTTCTCTCACTCCTGCCGTTTCATGTTCAAAAGCCTTTTGCAGAACAGTCGTTTCGAAAGCTCCCAGTCCTTCCAGCGTCCACATGGCGTGGACCAATCCGAGATCTGAATCGGTTTCCAGGGCAAAATCTACGATCTTCTCCACTGCTCCCTTCTGGTCATTCTGCACCAGAAGGCGTTGCGCATGTTTTCTCCACCAGATATTGGGATGAGCCAATAGCGGAATGAGTTCATCGGCAGATTTTCCTGCCAGAGATTGCTCGGAAAGAAGTGGTTGGTCCCGGGCAACCACCTTATAAATTCGTCCTTTATCACGGCCATTGTACAATTGCCCGGACATGACGACTTCTTTGGCCATCCATTCCGGATGTTCAATGTATTGACGGTGATAATCGATGATGTACAACTCGCCACTGGGGCCAATGTAGAAATTCACCGGCCGAAACCAGGTGTCTTTAGATGCCAAAAAGGTGCTGTTTGCAAGATGACGACGAGCGACGAAACTAGCCCCCTCGGGCATCACCACATCCGTATGGATCAAATTGTGAACCGGTTCGGCCACGAAGGTCACCCGATCATACTCCGCCGGAAAGGCTCCGCCCTGGTACCAGGTAAGTCCGCTTGCCGAAGTAATGGTCCCCACGTCGGTTAAAATCTGGTGCTCCGGGTCTTCAGCGATGGGAAAAACCTCCGCCGCTGGCCCATATTCCGGTAAATAATTGCGTACAGAAGTAATGGGCAAGGCTTCTTTGCCCGCCAAATAACGGGCAGCAATCACTTCATGGAAAAGGTGGGTAGCATTACTGGTGCAGAAGAGGTGCCCCCAATTGTCGAAAGTATAACCAAATTGCGTCTTTCCGGACAACATTTCCAAACGTTTCTGGTCGGGTTGAAACCGAACACTCCGATTGCCGGCATTCTGAGGTAAGGTTGGAGATGCCTCCTCTCCGGGAAACCGGATCTCTTCTCCCCTTCCACCAAATTCTTTCTCAAATGTCTTGGTGATGAAAGCACCTTCGTGCCCCAGGTAAATCCAATTATCCAGGCCGTACTTCGGCGTATTCATATTGTGCTGTGGGTTCGAACGCGAAAAACCGGTCAGCAATACTTCTTTTTTATCCGCACGATCATCGCCATCCGTATCTTCCAGGTACAGCACATCCGGCGCATCGGTCACGATCACTCCATTTTTCCAACGCATAATGCCAGTGGGTAAGATCAATCCCTCCGCAAACACAATACTTTCATCGGGCCGTCCATCGTCGTCCGTATCCCGCAGCACCTTGATTCTACCCGAGCCACTGACATCCAAGGGGTATCCCGGCATTTCCACCACATACATCTTGCCATTTTCATCGATTTCCATGGCCACCGGATCCATTACCAAAGGTTCAGCAACTACCAATTGAATATCAAACCCTTCCTCAAGTTCGAAATTTGTCAGATCAATGGCCGAAGACAGCTCTTCTCGCTGGCAATTGGCAAGCAGTATCACAAACAACAGCAAAGGAGCAACCGGGTTTTTCATTGGATGTTTTCTTTTTAGGTGGGAAATGGCCACAGCAAAACAAATATACCAACCCTTTTGCAATTTTGTACCCGCCGGAAAGGCATTGCATTTCGAACCTGAAAAATAAACTGCTCCGACATGACCGGGGCGTTGTTCGGGATCAACAATTGGAACGATTCCGCCTTCCAACCATCCTAATTTTGTGGAAACAATCTCTAAAACAATCTAATTTATGAATTACAAGAAAATCTGCTTGGCAGTTTGTTTTTTGCTGCCCGGTATTTGGGTATTGGCCCAAAAAGACCCATCCACCAAGCGCCATTTATTCATGGCCTTGGGCAGTTCTTTTCACCGCTTACAAGACCCCGCCGTTTCCCCCCTTACCTATCGAGGAGATCCTTTTATGATCCAACTGGGTTATAAAAAGCAAAAGCCCAATACGATCAGCGAAATCTCTTTGACCATGGATTTGGGAAAACTCAGCAGCAGAAATGCTACGGAGGTCAGGCCGATGGCTTCGCAATTCTACCAAATAGACCTCCAATACCTGCTGATGAAAAAACTCAGCGATCCCACCAAACCAATTCAATGGTTCATTGGCGGAAGTTACCGCTGGCACAACAGCATCCGCCTGACTCCTCAGAATGACACGGGCTTTATTTCCTTCCTCATCGCCAATTCTCTACGGGCAGCCGTCCAGGCCCAAAAACGACAATCCTTATTTGGTCGGGAAGCAACCCTCTTTTGGAAGGGTTCGGTGCCCTTACTAAGTCATGTCATTCGTCCCTCCTATTTAAATATTTATAACTACCTGGATCCGGAGAACAACTGGTTAGAAGAACGATTAAAAGACAGTCGGTTCTCGACCCTGAACCGGTTCCCCGGCTTGGAATCGGAGTTCGGCCTGATCTACCCGATGGCCGGCGGCAACACCTTCTCCCTGTCCTACCTGTGGGCATTCCAGCACTATGCCGGAGAAAGGCGGGTAAATGCTACCCGAAATGTACTGGCTGCCCGCCTCTCGCTTAGATTTTAGAACATCACCCAAATCAAAAACTTACTTATTATGAAGATTTTTTGGCCCATTTCAGCCGTTGTATTATTGTTCCAATTCAGTAGTTGCTCCACCCTGTTTTATGAGGAAGATCCAGCCAATGATCCCGTCACCAATTTCGAGATATTATGGGAGACGTTGAATGAGCGCTACTCCTTCTTCGAATACAAGAACGTCGACTGGGACGCCGTCTACCAGGAATTCAGACCGCGCATTTACCAGGAAATGAACGAAGCCGAATTGTGGGACGTCTGTACCGAAATGCTGGATTTGCTCCGCGATGGTCACGTAAATCTCCGCAATGAAAACGACATCTACTTCTACCCCTGGTACTCCGGTGCCCCCGAAAACTTTGACGAATTCCTCCTTGAAGCCAATTATTGGGGCAACTTCGAAATCACCGGTGCTATGCGCAATACCATCATCGACTCCATTGGCTACATCTATTACCGAAGTTTCAACGGCCAGATTACCGAAGATCAATTGGATTACTTAGCGGAAAAATTTGCCGGGCTTGCCGGGCTCATCATTGACCTTAGGAACAATGAAGGCGGCAATCCCGAAAACGGCTTTAGATTGGCACGCCGTTTCATCGATGAGCGCCGACATATCTACACCACCATCTACAAAGATGGTACCGACCCGGATGCCTTTACGCCACCCGAAAAGGCCTTCCTCGAACCGGAGGGAAAACCCCTCCCAAAGCAACGAGTGGCTGTGCTCTGCAATCGAACGACTTATAGCGCCGGCAATTTTTTCATCGCTATGATGAAAGCCTTTCCCAACGTCACCGTGATCGGCGACCGTACGGGTGGAGGCGGCGGAGCGCCCGTAGGTTGGGAACTGCCCAACGGCTGGTATTTCAACTTCAGCTCTTCCATTACCTGGCTGCCCGATGGCTTCATCATTGAGGATGGTGTTGACCCGGACATTCGCCTGGACATGAGCCCGGAAAATCAGTTGGAGGGTCGAGACGACATTTTAGAACGGGCCTTGCAACTCTTCAACTAAACCCGGCGCATTGCCCTAGGTCGGTCTTTCTGCCTGCCGAACGACCATTCATATAATAATAGCAACTGTTGGTCTAAGACTGACAGTCGAATATGCTCCATCAATTTTTATGCAACTATATTTGCCTAAAAAGGTACATGGATTCGTGGATGGTCGTTCTATCACTCTTGGGGGCTCTACAGGGAATACTATTGTCCATTCTGTTATTCACTAGAAAAGAAAACAGGGGTGCCAATTTTTTCCTGGCCTTATTTACGCTGCTGTTTGCCTTGGGGCTGCTCGAGCGCTTCCTCGAACCGTATCACCATTCTTCCGCAGTACTCCTCGTTTCCAATCTATTGGGAGGCACTTCGTTCCTGTACGGCCCGCTCATCTACTGTTATGTCTACCAACTACTGAAAGGAAAAATGAGCCGCAAGTGGCTGGTTGTTCATCTGACCCCATTTTTTATTTATTCCTTTCTATTACTATTGCTCTATCTATCGGGTCAGCTTAAGAACGCCGATCAACCGGGTGAAGGCTTGCTGGAAGTGGCCTTGCTATACCTGCTGTTTGGACAGATGTTCTTCTACTCATTCTTGAGTTTACGCCTGATCTTTTCCGCAGAAAAGATCGAACGCGAATTAAAGATTGGCGTTTCCATTCAATGGCTCAAAAGTATCCTGATCAGCTTAACCGCCCTGTACCTGTTCTCTTTTTTGGCCATGTCGCTGGCCATCAATGGTTTCACCCTGAACCGCCTTTTATATCCCCTGGTTCAAATCGGTTGTGTGGCGCTGCTGTATTTATTTTCCTATTTTGCCCTGCTGCAACCACAGTGGATCTATGCGCCGCTCGCTACATCTCCGGTCCGAAAGTACCAGGGTTCCTCTCTAAATGACAAGGACAAATCAGAATTTGCCCGCAAGATCCAATCTTACATCGAAAAGGAAAAACTGTACCTCAATCCAAATCTGACCATTGAGAGCCTGGCGGATACTTTAAACATCAACCGCTACTATATCTCTCAGGTCATCAATGAGCAAATGGGAAAGAATTTTTCGGACTTCATCAACCATTACCGGGTGGAGGAAACAAAGGCCCTGCTGCAAGACCCCAAAAAAGATCACTACAAGATCCTCGCCATCGGTTACGAGGCTGGTTTCAACTCCAAAACCACCTTCAATACAACCTTTAAAAAATTTACCGGAATGAGTCCTTCCCAGTATCGGAAACAACAATCCTACTCCGCTTAATCCTCCACTTCCTTCAGGTATCCGATCACCTGCCGGTTAAAAATGTCCGGTTGTTCGACATTGACCACGTGGCCGCAGTCGGGTATCACAAAGAGTGTCGAGGACTCGTGATTCCGTACCAACCTCGAAATGGAAGGAAGGAACATGTAGTCTTCAGACCCCATAATGTACAAAGTCGGAATACCGCAGTCGTTGATCCGAAAGAATGCCAACAAGGGATTGACCTGCGCGGTCAGCGTAAACCAACGTTTGAATTCTTTTTGATACAGCTTTTTCGCTTCGTTGATGAAGAGATTTCTGGATTCCCGGTGCGACTTGCGGGGCATAATAATGAAGGCAAAAAAACGGTAGAGCAACAGATAGGGAATCACGGATTTTAGCAAAACACCTAAACGCATCAGGACCTGTCCGCGAACATTTAATTTCATGATGGCGCCACCCAAAATCATACTCCGGGTACGTTCCGGATACCGTTCGGTAATTTCCCGTATGATGATCGTGCCCAAAGAGATACCGACAAAGTGGGTCGAAGCAATCTTCAAATGGTCTAATACTTCAATGACTTCATCCCCGATCACTTCAAAGGTATACCGTTTCAACTTTTCGTAAATCGGGCTTTTGGATTTACCATGCCCTCTAAGGTCGATCAACAGCAAATTGTAGTGCTTCCTAAACTCGCGAATTTGCCTAAACCAAATGGAACTACTCCCACCTGCGCCATGAACAAAAGTCACCCACGGCAAACCCGGGCCTTTCTCATATGTTTTGAAGTGTAGCATGCCAGAAAAACAGAACCGTGATCAGAATGTTTTAAATCTCCTGCTTCTTCTTCAATTCAAGCGCACGATGAGCTGCCCGGGCAGTCAATGCCATGAAAGTTAAAGAAGGATTTTGCGTGGAAACTGAAGTCATACAAGCTCCATCGGTAACAAATACGTTCGGGCAACTGTGCAACTGATTCCATTTGTTGAGCAGGGAAGTCTTTGGATCGCGCCCCATTCGCACACCTCCCATTTCGTGAATGTCCAATCCAGGCGCCTGTTTGGTATCCCTCGTTTTGATGTTCTTGAACCCCGCCTTTTCGTACATTTCCGTAAACTGTTCGAAAAAGTCCTGTAACATTTTTTCGTCGTTGTCATCGTAATCGATGTCGATCTTTAATTTGGGCATACCCCACTGATCCAATTGGTCGTGATCGAGGCTTACGAAGTTGGTTTCCTTCGGAATGGTCTCTCCCATCATATGAGAGTTCACCCGCCAGGTTCCATCTTCTTCCGTAGCCAGTAAATTCATCCGCAGTATTTCGCCGAATCCCTCGGTATTCATCGGTCGCATGCGCCCGGCGCCAAAACCCGAAGCATATCCGCGAAGAAAGTCCGTTTCCTGCCGATAGACGTTCCGGAAACGTGGAATGTAGCTATTGGTTGGCTTCTTACCCTCCGTAGTTTGCCAGGTATGCCCTTCGTGGATGGCACTGATTTTACCCCGGTAATTGTGAAAAGCAACGTATTTACCCAACAAGCCACTGTCATTACCCAGTCCATCCGGAAAGCGCCGCGAAGTCGAATTCAACAGAATTAGATTGGTATTCATCGTCGCCGCATTCACAAAAATGATGTCGGCAAAATACTCCGTAGTCTCCTTCGTGGCCACATCGATTACCCGGACCCCCGTCGCCTTATTCAATTGGTCATCATAAATGATCGAATGAACGATCGAATTCGGTCGCAACGTAAGGTTTCCGGTATTTAAAGCCCACGGAATCAAGGTAGAATTTGCATTGAAATAGCCTCCGTAAGGGCAGCCCCGCTGGCAGATCCGACGGGATTGACAAAGTGTTCTCCCTTGCTTCTTGAAGATGGGGCGCTCTTCCGTAATGTGAGCAGTTCGCCCATAAATCACATGCCGGTCGTTGTAGTGCTGCCGGACGACATCCTTAAAATGGTGCTCCACACAATTCATTTCCCAGGCCTTCAGAAAGTCACCATCCGGCAAGGTATCCAGTCCGTCCTTGTTTCCCGACACCCCGATGAATTGCTCGACATGAGTATACCAATCCGCTAAATCTTCGTAACGGATCGGCCAATCTACCGCGAAACCATCCCGGTCCGGGCCTTCAAAGTCGTAATTGCTCCAACGTTGTACCTGCCGCGCCCACATAATGGATTTACCTCCCACCTGATACCCCCGAATCCAATCGAATGGTTTGTCCTGTATATAAGGGTGTTCCTTATCCTTGACGAAGAAATGCATGGCGTCCTCCCGAAATGCATAACAACGACTAATGACCGGATTCTCCTTCCGTACCTCCGACGGTACCTGGCCCCGGTGCGAAAATTCCCAGGGCTGCCAATTGGTGGTAGGATAATCTTTGATGTGTTCTACGTTTCGCCCCCGCTCCAACAGAAGGGTTTTTACGCCGCCGTCACACAGCTCTTTTGCGGCAAAACTTCCGGACATTCCCGCTCCGATAACGATGGCTTCAAAATGATGATCGGTATTTTTTGACATTGTATTACTGTTGTTGCTAACTAACTTCTACACAACCTAAGTATCGGCCCGGTACAAATTCGAAATCCAGATATTCTTTCATAAAAAATTCGGAAGAGGCAAAATGGCGAATTGTCAATTGTTTCGTAGTATTTAGAAAGAAAGGCAAACATTCGGGCAGCAATTCCGATTCCTCAATTTCATTAAAGAGCAGCAGGTGTTGCTCTGGGTTCAAAGCACTAAAGGGCTGTTCGTATTTATCCCGGACAAACTGCCGGAAAACCCGCAATCCAATCAAATATTCCTGCCGTTCCTCCGGTTCCATACAATCATTAATCATCAACAGCACGAATTCAGTTGTCGTTTCCGGCGTTTGGATATCCAGTCCGCGCTTAGGCAGAATGGCTTCTGTCACCAGGGTCAACAATTTACCAAGATCCGGTTCTAAGGTAAAATTAGAATAGACCGGGCCACTGTCGATGGCCGAACAAGCAGGCATCAGTGCCATTCCGGCCGATGCTATGGCCAGGTTTCTAATGGCTTTCCTTCTTTTCATAGATCTGATTTAGGAGAGTCAACCCGTCGCCATCACAAAAGCTTCATTTACTTTCATAGGTAGGAAAGGTTGGCTGTTCGTTTTATTTCGGCCTCAAATTACGGAATTTCCGGCGATTGTCCATACGGGACCTATGTATACAACAGTACTAGGGCTATGATGACGAATAGCACAATCGCCAGGCCGGTAATCCGGTCCATGATTTTTTCTTTCCGAATGGCTTCCCGGTTCTTAGCCCGGATCTTTTGCTGCTCGAATTTGCTTATTACCTTAATTGGTTGGGCATCGGGATTGATTTTTGAAGAAGCGCCGGATTTGGAAATCAGTTCTTTGCGCTGGCGGAAGGACGCTCTCCGCGCCTTCCGCAACCGCTCATTGGCTTTCATCCTTTTCATCATATCGATGGCGTGTCCTGCGAAGCTCATAATGTATTCATTTGGTTTCACAGAAGATAACCAATTTTATCGATCAAAGCCAGTTTTTTCGACAAACCTAAGAACAACATCCGTTACCCTCCTTGGAATCGTTCGGTTTGCGGACCCCACAACAAGTGTTCTCCGTTGATTCACAGCAATCTCCGCCGTCCCGTTTTTCAGCATAGACGGTCACACTGTAGATCCCCGTACCGGACGACAAAAAATCGGCCTTATCCGTTGCATCCAGGTGCTGATCGAGTACTCCCTCCGGCAAATCGATCCTTCTTTCGCGGCGAACGGCAATGTTCTTGAATCCGATAGATTTGAGTATCCCAAGATAAGACCCCAGTTCGCTTGCCCCGGCTACGCAACCGGCGTACAACTCGGCCGATGTTATCAGCGCTTCCGGCAGTTTGCCCTTGGTTACAACATCGGAGATACTGAAATGACCACCGGATTTAAGTACGCGGTAAACTTCTCGAAATGCCCGTTCCTTATTCGGAACGAGATTCATCACGCAATTGCTGATCACCACGTCCGCCCGACCATCCGCTATCCCGGTCATATCTTCAATGTCATTCAACAAAAACTCGACATTTCGATAACCCAGCTTTTGGTTGTTTTGAAGCGCCCGAACGACCATTTCCGGTGTCATATCAACACCAATCACATGTCCGTTTTCACCGACGATGCGGCGGGCCACGAAGACGTCATTGCCCGCTCCTGCACCAAGATCAATTACGGTATCACCAGGCTCAATCGCCGCTACTTCGGTGGGAATGCCGCAACCCAGTGCCAGGTCGGCCTCCGGATGGTACCCTTCTACCAGGCTATAATCAACTTGCATGGATTCGGAAGAAGTGGAACCGCAACAAGCTTTTCCGGTGCAACAACCCGACGCATTGTTGTTCTTTGCAATTTCTGCGTACGAGTTCTGTACCATTGATTTAATCTCTTTGGTCTGCATAATTTTACTTTTTTGTTCGCCCTTAACACGCAGCACTACCGAAATGGACGCAAAAAAAATCAGCAACCAAAGTCTTCATTTCCCTCCATCCTAATATTCCCGTACGGATCACTCTTCAATGCACAACAGTTGAGCAATAACTCTTTTAGTTTTTCTTTCCCTCTTTGCACACGCGATTTAGCACCGGAATAGGAAATGCCCAAACGAGCGGCAAGGTCCTTTTGGGACAGCCCCTCAAATTCGGTAAGCAGTAGCGCCTGCCGATATTTATCCGGCAACTTATGGACGAAGGGTTTCAAACAACAATTGGCAATCGTCTGGTTGAGCACCTCTCCTTCTTCTACAGAAAACGTGACCGTATCCACTTGGGAAATGCCCGCTCTCTTTTGTTTTCTGTAATGATCCACGATGGCATTCCGAACCATTCCATACAAATAGGACTTTAAATCGACGGAAGCCAGTATCTTTTCCTGATTTTGGAGGACCTTTAGAAAAACTTCCTGCAACACATCGTCTGCATCCGGGGCAGAAGGGATTTTGCCCGCAATAAATCTTCGTAACTCCAAATTAAAATGCTTCCAAATAGCGTTAACATCTCTAGTCATAACCATATAAATGTACCGTTTTCAAAAGCAGGACGCACAAACCGTGAAAAAGACGCAAACTCGAAATTGAATCCTGGATTTTTTTTACAACTTCAGTATCTTACGACCATGGATAAAGACACAAAATTAGCCGTCCTCATAGATGGGGACAACATCGCCTCCAAATACATCAAAGAAATGATGGAGGAAATTGCGAAATACGGCACCCCGACCATCAAAAGGATCTATGGCGACTGGACTAAGCCCCATTTAACAAAATGGAAAAGCATCCTCCTGGAAAATGCCATCACCCCAATCCAGCAATACAGCTACACCACCGGCAAAAATGCAACCGATTCGGCCATGATCATCGACGCCATGGATATCTTATATTCCAATAAAGTTGATGGCTTCTGCCTGGTGTCGTCCGATAGCGATTTCACCAAACTCGCCACCCGTCTGCGCGAAGCAGGCATGATGGTCTATGGTATCGGAGAAAAGAAAACCCCTAATCCCTTTATCGTAGCTTGCGACAAATTCATCTATCTGGAAATCATTCAACCGGAAAAACAGACCCGGGGCGGTAAAACAAAAACCCAGGCCGCAAACGTCGACAAAATAACAGCCAAAGTACTTCGTCTGTTGAAAAACTCCGTGGCCGACGCGGCCGACGAAGATGGCTGGGCATTCCTGGGAGATGTCGGCTCCCTCATTCTAAAAAAGCAACCCAACTTCGATTCCCGGAATTTTGGGTTTGAAAAATTAACCCCGCTCTTCAAATCTACCAATCGATTTGAGATCGAACAACGGGAAAAGGGAAATAGCCGGTTTAAGCTGATTTATGTGAAGAATAAGTAGTTGAATTGGTTTGAAGTTTGAAGTTTGAAGTTTGAAGTTTGGGGTTCGAAAGGTTCGGGGTTCGCGGGGTTCGCTACTTTTCGAATTCGACCAGTCGATCAGAAATCACCGGCGTATAATCCACCGTGTAGAACCCCTCGTGCAATCCCAGTGCTGCGGGCGAGGGGCCGATCCAGCGACTCGTGATGCCCTCGATTTTAAGCTGTCCGGCGGACAACGTGACAATGGCGAACAAGGGGTCTTCAAATGGCGCCACTTTCGATAAGACCGGACGCACCTCGTAATCCTTTTCCGGGTACCGGGTAAAACATTGGTATTTTTCGCCCAACCACTGGTAGCTGAGACTGTTAATCTCGATGTAGTAAATGCCGTTGATCCGTCGAAGGCCGTCCACATGGTTGTGCCCGTTGAAGCAGGCCAGCACTTTATTGAATCCCGCTCTTTCATTGGCTTCTTCCAATACCAGCTGAATTTTCGTTCGGTTTTTGATACCCCAGGAGTCGTGCGACAAACCCTGGTGAGAAAAAACAACGGTTGGCAATTTTGTCTTTTCCAAATCCGCTTTCAACCACTCGATCTGCTCCGGGTTGATCCAGGTTCGATGAGCATCATCGATGTAGAAATTAGCATTGGCGTAATCGACAAACTTTCCCTCCAGATTGAGGTAATTTGCATCCAACACTACGAAATGATAAC
>JANQRV010000141.1 GCA_028284395.1 Saprospiraceae bacterium | reverse complement strand
TGATGATGAGGTTTTGAACGCCCAGGTCCGCCGCCCGGGTTTTCATTTCGGTCAAATAGGTATTGTCTTCCGCTTTATCGGCAAAAAACTGATTCACATACTCTACGGCATTGATTCCAAAATCCTTCGCTTTTTGAGCGAAGTCTAAATTGTCGAGTTGACCACCTTTCAAGGCGCGGTGAAGCGACCACTGAGCCAGTGATATTTCGAAGAACAGGTTGGAAACCGGACTTTCCTCTTCCGCTGGTCCAGTGCTTTCCTCTTCCGTCGATTTTGTTGTATTATTGCAGGCTGACAGTCCGACCAAACCGGTACTTAACGTCCAGAAACCTGCCTGTCGGATAAATTTTCGTCTTGTTGTCATAATCGTATTTGTATTGATGAAAGTTGAAATTAGAAGCGATAAAAATATTAAAAAAGAGGACATTATTGCACTCTATGAAGCCAACGAGTGGTCGTCTGCCCAAAAGCCGGAAATGCTCTTCAATGGGTTGATGAATTCTCACAGCCTTATTTCTGCTTGGAATGAGGATCAGCTAATTGGCCTGGGAAATGCCATTTCGGACGGGCATCTGGTCGTCTATTATCCCCACCTATTGATCCACCCCGATTATCATGGACATGGGATCGGCCGAATGATTATGGATCGATTTAAGGAGAGATATGGCAACTTCCATCAACAAATTCTCGTATCAGATGGAAAGACCATCGGATTTTACCAAAAATGTGGTTTTGAGATCGGTGGTGACACCCAGTCCATGTGGATCTATCAAGGGGATGAGCATTAAACCGCCATTTTCCCATTAAACAAAAGTTAATACCCCTGCCCCACAGAATATTTACCAAAAAAAATTACGTTAGACATGTGACTTTCCAAATCGGATACGTCTAATCTATAAAATCTATACAACCATGAAAATCGAATTCTTAAAGAAACTGATCAAGATCAAAAAGAAGTCTAAAGTACTTCTCAAGTAATCTGCTACCGGAACTTTATACCAGACTTGTAGATATTCCTCTCTGTTTCCGATTCTTAAGTCCCTTCTATTTGAGCTTTTTAATAAAGGTCTTTTTCATTTTTTCAAACTCCTCCTCAGTGATGACCCCCTGATCCCTTAGCTGCCCCAATTCTTTGAGTTTTTCCAGGACATCAATTTTGGCGGTATCCATTTCCGGTGCTGCTGGGCTTTCCGTATCGGATTCAGGCATTTCAACCCCATCTGTAGCTTCTTCGGTAGCCTCTTTCTGCCATTCTTTTGCTACCTTTTTGCCTTTCTCAAACTTTTCCTTATACATCTTACGCAACCTGGCCGGATCGAAATCCAAAATGGTCCCTCCCGACTCAAAATGCTTTTTAAAAACTTCGCCCAAGGCGTAAGTAGAAGCTCCGGCGAATATCGAAACGGTCACTCCGCCCAGTAAACTTCCGATCCCCGGAATCATCTTCACGATACTACCAGCACCGAGCCGAGCCAGCGTGGAACTGGTCAGGGAAGTTACGATCGCCTTTCCCTGGGTTTCCGAAAAATCGACATCGTATACACGACACATCTGCCGAATCATATCCAATTGCAGGGCACTTACTGCAAAAATATCGGCGACTAAAACGGGAATAAACCCTGCTCCCATTGACCAAATCACGTGATTGCGAATGATAGTATCGGCATGCCGTGCCCGGTCGTTCTTTTTATCGCTCATAACGCTATTTTTAAGACTCTTCTTTACGTATTTATAAATTCTCTTCTTCAAAATACAAATTGTTAAATGAAATATTGCAGGTGAAACCCACCTGCCCGGTCTGACGATCGGTCAGGAAATGAATTTATCACCGTAGCACTGCTACGCAAAGAAAAAAACCGATTCTGAGAACCATTTATCTGATTTTTTCGCTGCGAAACAGAAACTTTAGACGACTTCAATTTAAACATAAGCTAAACATAAGGTTAAATCCGAAAAAATGCCACAATTATTCGACGTAGGCCAACCGATTATTGGCCAATCTCTACCCGGACCCCCTCACTATGACTACCAAACTCTGGTGCATACATGCTTTGGATCGTCGTAATACCATTTGAAAAATTCCCCTGGTGATTTACCCGCAACGGGTATTCGAAGACATAGGTCCCCTTGGGCAAAAAGTCAATAAAAAAATGAGTAGCCACATCTTTGGTAGACTCATAATACCCGAGTCCGCCCTGCCATTTATAACTGCTTAAGACATTAATCGGTTCAAATCCGCTGGCACGTTGATCCTTCATGTGAATGTATTCCATATCGCGATCTACGCGCAATTCGATACGCACGATAACTTTGTCTCCCGGTGTTAAACTGGTTTGGTCGATATCGGTCAAGATCGGCCCGGTCTCCGTATATACTGACTTATAGAGCTTCTTTTTGATTCGCAGCGGCGTCTCCTCAAATGGATTGATCCGGTCTAAATCTTCAAAATACTGCCAGTACAAACTACCCCAGGCTATGGTTTTATTTGGGTTTTTGATCTTTACCTCGTGTAGTTTCGGACTCACTTCTTCGCCATCCCAGTCGGTCTTAAAATAGCCCGTACCGGGCTCGCTATCGCGCTGAGCCGCTTCGATCCGATCGCTAAAACTGGCTTTTTCGGCTTGCTGAAAGGCTATTTTAACGGGTTTGCTCGCCTCCAACCAATTGTCGCCATAACTAAACAAGGCATGAACTGCTGCTGCCGTGGCCTTTGTCGTCTTCCAATGATTGGTTTGTTTGTTTTTTAACAACCAGATCTTTAACTCTTCGACCGTTTGTTGATCGGAAGTGGCTTCTGCAAACAATTCCAATAAGGCCGTATGCGTTTCGATCGGAAGTTGATGCCAGAGATAGCCCCTGGGAGACTTCCAGTACATCCCCAATTCGTCGGATTTCAATGCTCGCTCTTTCAGAGATTTAGTAATTTGGTTGACGAAGGTTTCCCTGCCGTTACGCGATGCTGCCAAGCCGATCAAAGCCTGTTGATAAAGCGACTTCTCCAACCAGTACTTTTCCGCTTGCCCGGAAAAGTAGTCGTACACCTTTTGTGTCTTCTCCGACAATGCCGACTCCGAAAGGTAAAACGATCGGGTATAGAGGTAATGAATAATGAGGGCCGAAAGATGGTCGTCTTCCCACTTAGCAAGGCCTTTTGAAACTTGGTTTTCGATCCTTTCGTGGTATTCGATGGCTTCTTCATCAATAAAGCCAATTGCTTTGCCTACCATTTGTGAGGCCAAATTGATGTTGGCTTCCTCAGCACCTAACTGTTTTAGGTGTCCAAAACCTTCGACCAGGTATTGTGTAATGTACCAGCTCTCTCTTCCTCCAGGGAACCAGGAGAAACCGCCGGAAGGCATTTGTCGTTGATAGAGTTTGTCGATGGCCACGGCCTTTTCACTAGCCATCCGGTTAAGGTCGAACAGCAAAGCAATGTTTTGTTTTTGTTGTTCTTCACTCTGCGCTTGCATGACCCACGGAGTTTCTTCCAATAGGACGGCCTTTAGTTCTTCATTTTTACTCAAGTTGCTCAATAAGGCATCCGTTCCCTTCCAGCTTTCAAACAGGTCGCGAATGGCCGGCTGATCGCCCACTACAGCTGATGCCAGTGCATTCGCGTAATACCGGTTGAGTAGTTGTTCCGTGCATTCATGTGGAAACTCCATCAGATAAGGAAGCGCCTGTACAGCGTACCAGGCCGGGTTCGAACTAAACTCCAACGTCAGTTTATGGTGTTGTAGACTTTTGGAAGACCCCGACTCCTTAAGTCCCTCAAATGAAAACGTCCTGCTTTGCTTGCCCCGCAAGGAGATCGGCATACTCTCAGTAACCATCATTCTATTGGGCAGGATCGGCAACGCACTTTCTTCTCCGTCGCCGAAACGTTCGGATTTAGCCACTACGCGATACGTCACAGCCGATAAACCACCTTTGGGAATACTCAGTTTCCAGGCCAGTGGTGCGGACTGTCCCGCTTCGGTAGAAAATGGCAAATCGCGCTGCTCATGGGCAAACTTCTGGTCGACAGGTTGCATGGACAAAGCGTCAAACAGTTCCAAAGTGGCGGTACCCGATATAGGCCCTTCGGTGATGTTGCTTACCTTGGCCGTAAAGGTGATCGCATCCCCTTCCCGCAAAAACCGGGGTGCATTGGGTTGGATCATTAATTCTTTTTGAGTAACCACTTCTTTGGCTAAACTTCCCAATTCCAGATCTTCCGTGTGCGCAAAAGCCAAGAATTTCCAACGCGTCAAGGCCTCGTTCATTTTAAATTTAAGGATGATATTCCCCGCTTCATCGGTTTGCAGTTGCGGAAAGAAGAAAACCGTTTCATCCAAATTGGTACGAATGGCCGGCGCTGCACCTTCTCCGGTTTGTGGAACTGTGGGCTCCGGCGGAGGCGGTGGAGGCGGTGCGGGCAATCCTCCAGCAGCATTCTTCTCACTGATGCCGTCGGCTTCCGCTTCTTCTTCGATTGAATCCAATTCTACGGAATAACTGTCTTCCATCGGTGCCGCCATCGATCTTTGCATCATGGCAACACGACCTCCCCGTCTGGAACGACCGGCATAGAGCAGGTCGAACCAACGTAGCTCACGGTAAAAACGATCACCGACAAAGCTGCCGGGTGGAAATGTTTGGTTGTAGAACAGTGAAGAAGCATTTACCGAACTAAAGAACGGAGCCTGCCAACCTAGATTGCCGGGATAATTTTGTTCGTACGGATTGAAATCCCAGAAGTTCACGGCGAAAACATCAAGAGATGCGTCGTACATCGTCGCGACCAATTCGGCAGCGACCTTATCCTTTTCAGTACCCGAAATTTTAATTTGCCACTCTTCTTCTTGTCCGGGCTTCAATTTATCGCGGAACGTGAGCATTTCTAATTTCAGTTGCTTGTCGCTCCAAGGCACCGCAATTTTTGAGGTCTGCATGAATTGCCGGTTATTTTTCACATATAGGTACTGGTAGAACACACCGCCTTTGTCCGCCTCGACGATGGTATGTTCGGAAGAGTCGCGATTGGCAACGGATATCCACTTCCGTTGAAATACGGAATTTTCCCGGCCTACGGTAAAAAAGACGTTCATCGGTGTTTCAGCCCCGGCAAATAACTGGATACCGGCTTTTTCACCAACTTTATAACTCTTCTGGTTGGTCTTAACCAATAGATCGATGCTTGCGGGAATAGCGGATTTCTCGCTGTCGTACACTTTAAAGAAGGTAACTTCCTCTAGCTCGTTGCCATTATCATCTTTGGTTAATAAGCGGATGCGGTATTCTCCAACCGGCCAGTTTTTGGTCTCTATGGAGATCCGCTGATTCTCCTCGGAAGTAAAGTTGGATTCAAAGACGACGTCGCGAACCGCCATCTGTTCCGATAACCCTTCTAATTTATAGGCATACTGCGGAAACAAACTGCGGAATTCCTGAGCGTCGTGCAGGTGAAGATCGGGTCGCGACCAATAGCGAGTAATCAATGGCCGTTCGACAGCATTTAAGTGCTCAACCAGGAGCGTACAGGCCCGTTCCACAAATTGATTATCGAGATTGGTCGTATTGACTGGTATGCTCAATGCCTCGCCTTTATCATAGGTCTTCGGTGCATAAAGAGAAAGTCGAATGCCCACTTCAGATAGATTCAGTACCCGACTGCTGCTGTGTGTCTCTCCGGTGATATCCGTTACATCGACATTGATCTTGTAGACGAACATAGGACGTCCCCAGCCCTCGGTCTTGGGGGCAGTCTTGGCAACGAACGCCAATTCGAATTGACCGTTGGCATCCGTCACCGTTTCTCCTTTAGCTAAAACGGTACTCCCCCGATTGCCGGGAGGCGGTCCGAATGACCGAAAATAGTAGGGTCGCCAGGGAAAAACAATGCTCCTCTCTACACTGTAACTTACTTTGGCTCCGTCGATATTATTACCCGCATAAGCTTTGGCCGTGCCCTTTACGGACACGGTATCTTCCAGGGCATAAACCTGGTCGAAGGGCAGTACCTCTACTTCAAATTTAGGTCTTTTGTATTCCTCTACCCGAAAACCCTGGTGCCCCCCGATTGAGGAACGGAGGCTCATGCCGCCTAAAAGTCCGGTTTTAGGGGCTTCAAATTGTCCACTAACGGTGCCGTACTCATTCGCTACTAATTCCTGGGAAGCTACGTCTTGCCCATTGACGTCGTAAAGCGTCACTTTCACTCGTTCATTCGGCAAAATCCGAACTGTTTTATCGACTTCACGACTGTATAAGAGGCCTTTGTAATGAATGGTTTGTCCCGGTCGGTAAATAGCACGGTCCAGGAAGAATTCGCAGCCGGGCCGAGGCTCTGGCACTTGCGGCCTTCCATAATTGTAATAACCGTAGGCACCGGTCAAAAACAATTGATCTTCTCCCTTTGAAAATTTGACGTACAGATTTGTAAAATCGTTCTTATCGGGCCGCACCAATCCATCCTGATCCGTGAGCTTTTGGCCCAGTGAAATGACTTTGGCTTTATTTCCACGACGATATTCCGTGCGGTAAAAGGATGCATTGACACCGGGCATCGGTGCTCCGGTTTCCCGGTGGATCGCAAGGAATTCTACTCCATCTTGCCGCTGGTCCCGTTTGAAAAAAGAAATATTTGAGACCTGCATGTTTACAAAACTAATTCGGCCTTTTTCGACATCAAATTCCGCTTGATCCGTTATGAGAATGCTGTAAAAGCCAAAGGGCAATGCCTCCATAGCAAGTTCGACCGTGTGATAGTGATGGTCGGAAGTCCGGGGCAGTTTCTGCTCCCAGGTCCTCAAAGACTTCCGGCGGTTCAAAAACTTATAAATGCGCTCCTGATCATACATGACACCGAGATCACGGTAATCTTCCCAATTCAGTTGGACAATCTTAAAAAAGAGTTTTTCCACGTTTTTGAAGCGAACCTGTGACAGGATAGGCTTCTCCGGCAGGTTTACCTGTTCTACCTGTAATTCAAAAGAAGGGCTTAACAATTGATTGACAAGACTTTGGGCTTTTTTTCCTCCGTACGTATCCGGATGGGCCCGTGCGACCTCTTCGGAGATCGCTACGGCTTTGCGATAACCCCACTTTTCTTCTTCTTTTGGTGGGCGGATCTCGTCCAGATAGCTAGGTGCATAGCGGTCGGCCTGTTTCCGGTAAAGATCCGCGATGGCATAAGATATCTCAGCGGTAAAAGCGGTGCCTTCATATTTTTCTTTCATCCGTTGCAGCGCCGCCAGATAGTGCTGATCTTTTTGTTCCAACTCAGCGTGACCGTAAAGAAATTTCAATCGGGCAAGATCGACATCGATCAGTGCCGCCGGGTCTTCATCTGCCAGGTGCAGGCGGATCAGTTTTTGAAACAACAACGTAGTTTGATACTTGTGGCTAATTGTATCGGTGGTTGTAAATTCATGATTGGCAAAAACATTTGCATCCCAAAAAGCCGCTTTATCATTGATGGAAAACTGTTCTGCCGGTCGGGTCAGATAGGAACGTTCATTGCGAAAATGATCGATGGCTCGATGAGCCAGTAAATCGAACAAGGACGGACGCAACCGATCGGTCTCTTTTTCTCCCGTCGTAATTACATCATAATCTTCAATCGGAATGGCCAACAAATCCCGCTCCGGCTCCAGTGAGGCCCAATATAGGTCGAAGCTTCGATCGGCGATCCGATCCATGCTCCAGGTTTGCAAGTCATCCACCTCCTCTTCGGTCGTCTCTGTCCGGTTGCGAATTTTCCAAGAATTATCGGAAAGATAGCTTTGGTACATTTGTGCCAACATGGACTGCAAAATGGGCTTCAGAGGAAATTCTGCCGCCTCCATCTCCGCTTCCAGTCGACGGATCGAATTCACAAAGCCATCCTCCTCGAGCTGACTCTGGAATTTGTTTAGGTAAATCAGGACTTTCACCAATTGTGGAGTATCGCCATCTGCTTTCACCTTGACGTATAATTCTCTTGTTGCCTTCAAAGCCGACTCGGGCAGTCCTTTGCTTTCGAAGTCCTGGATGGCTTTCCATTCCTCTTCATATTTCAATTCCATATTCGGGTTGGATTGCGAAAACGATAGCTGGGTCATCATGCCAATGCACAGCAGCAGGAGCATCCTTAAGCTTTTACTTTTCATTGGTTTCTTTTTATTTCTTGTATAACAGTACCAACTATGTTAAAATTATGATTACTGCGTCTTTTCATTTTGAAAGAATCTGATAAAACGGTCAATGTCCACCTCTCTATCCAGCGGTTTGCCTTCTAAAAGATGTTCACAGAGGTGCTTTGCCCAAAAGGGCGCCAGTGAAGTTCCCTTAGTCCCCATACCATTGAATAGCAATAGTTGATCAAACCGCGGATGTCGCCCCAGGAACGGCCGGCGATCCCTGACAGTCGGACGCACCGCCGCCTGATGATTGACGACTTCGAACGGAAGCTTCACGAGTGCTTTGAGCTGAGACAACAGGAAAGCCTTTCCCTCAGCGGTTGGATGTTCTACTTCAAAATTCCTTTCGTAGGTGGCGCCGATCCAGTACAAATCCTTTTCGAGCGGCACAATAAAAATCTTGTTCTTCAGGCATTTTTCATAACCTGCTTTTTCCATTTTGACGATAAGCACCTCCCCTTTGTCACCATGAAAAGGTAAATAATTGAAAAATGGATTGCGCCCACCGCGGTGGCCTTCACAAAAAACAATGCCATCGGCCGGTATCCCACGATACTTTAAGATGGGGGCGACCTCCAATTCAAGAAAGCTGAATTCTTCATCGATCAGCAGTCCCTTCTGCAAAAGGAATTGTCGATATCGCTCAACCAGCAGGCCGATCTTTACCTGCGCACCTCCTCTCACCTCACCGTAAGCAAAAGCACTTGCAGTGGTCTCCTGTATTGGTCCCAGCGGGGCTCTATCGATCATATAGTCCACATAGTCCGGATCAATGCACCTGGCCAACCATTCATTTTCGTCTTTCACACTATTAAGCGCACGAATAATATTTCGATCTTCGTAAAGCCGGACCCCCAATAGATCTTCCATCGCAGAGTAAGTCCTTCTCGCAAATGGCAACAATTCATCTATTCTCCAGGACTTAACGTACCTTCTTCCCGTAACCGGATTGATGAGACCAGCGGCAATTTTGGTGGATGAGCCGTCATGTCCCCGATCGACGACCACTACGTCCGTACCGCTTTCCAGAAGGAAATGAGTCATCATGGTGCCCGCCAAGCCTTGCCCGACTACAATAATTTTCTTTTTGTTCTTCACAATGGATTATTAGTGGGCATCAATGTAGTACATTTAATGCAAAGCGGCCACTGTCAGATCGCCTATTTTTATTACTTTCAGGTCATCGAAGGCAATCCTAGAAATCTACAAACAATACCAACATGTCAGTCGAACGCTTCACCTTAAAGTCCATCTCAAAGGAAATATTGAAAGAATTGAACTTTGAGCGAGGCTTTCTCTATACCTTTAAGGCCTTGACATTCTATCCGGCGCGGGCGATCAAAGAATACCTTTATGAAGATCGTTCGCGATTGGTGAAATCCTTTCGATTCCTGTTTATCGCTACTGCCATCGCCACGTTCCTAACCGTAGAACTGGATTTATTTGAAACCGTCATCGGCGCGGATACGACGGTAGAATTATCAAATGACACCAAGGTAGATCCGGAGGTGGCCGACAAGATCGGCCAGAAGATCGGGGGAAGATTTTATGAAATATTCACCAATTACTTCAACCTGTTCATGTTTTTGTCGATACCGTTGTTCTCTCTGTTTTCGGCGTTCTTCTTCCGTAAGCACGGATTGAACTACGCCGAACACCTCGTTGTCAATTCATTTATTTTGGGATACTTGACCTACCTTTACATACCGTTCGCTCCATTTTATCAAATAGCAGCAGGGGCCTACCTGGTCGTTTCCATACTTTACAATATTGTGGTGTATTACTTTATTTTCAGAGACAAGGGTAGGTTTACCATTCCCAAATCGATCGCTGCAATTATTTTTGGTTATGTATCCCTCTTAATTGTTGTATCGGTTTTCATGCTGTTGGCAGTCATGTTCAATTTCTAATGCGACGGCAATTCCGAAGATTTCTCTATATTAAAGTCATATAAACGCTCGTATTTTCATTTGAAGCCGTCTAAAGTTTCTTTCTGAATTAGTATAAAAAACAAAATTGCACTCTATGAAATTAGTTAATTTGGTAAGCTTGTGTTTGCTTACCCTCTCTTTTGCCCTAACGGTACCTTTGTACAGCCAAACCAATAAAGAGGTATCATTCGACGAAAAGCTATACAGCTCAATAAAGTGGAGGAATATCGGCCCTCACCGCGGCGGCAGATCAGCAGCTGTGACCGGTGTGCCCGGAAAACCCAATTTGTATTACATGGGGGCCTGCGGCGGAGGTGTCTGGAGAACGCAGGATGGTGGTCAAACCTGGAAAAACATCTCCGATGGTTACTTTGGTGGATCGATCGGAGCAGTCGCTGTTTCGGAATCCGACAACAATGTCATTTACGTTGGTGGCGGTGAGGTTACGGTACGTGGCAACGTATCCTATGGCTACGGTATGTGGAAATCGCAAGACGCCGGCAAGACTTGGAAACACTTGGGCTTTGACAATTCCCGGCACATTCCCAGGATCCGGATCCACCCTAAAAACCCCGATCTGGTCTACGCGGCCGTAATGGGAGATCTATTCAAACCCAGTGAAGAACGCGGCGTTTATCGCAGTAAAGATGGCGGGGCCACCTGGGAGAAAATACTGTTTGCCAACGAAGATGCCGGAGCCGTTGAGTTGGTCTTCGACCCCAACAATCCCCGCATCTTATTTGCGTCTACCTGGCGGATCCGAAGAACGCCTTACAGCTTGTCAAGCGGTGGTGAAGGATCCGCAATTTGGAAAAGTACCGACGGCGGTGACAACTGGGAGGATATTTCCGGCAACAGTGGTCTTCCCGAAGGCCCCTGGGGCATTTCCGCCGTGACGGTATCCCCCGTCAATTCAGAAAGAATCTGGGCCATCATTGAAAATGAAAACGGTGGTGTCTTTAGATCGGACGACGGTGGCGAGTCGTGGAAAAAAGTCAATGAAAGCAGAGCTTTGCGGCAACGAGCCTGGTATTATTCGAAAATCTATGCGGACACCGAAGATGAGAACATCGTTTACGTCATGAATGTGCGTTATCACAAATCCACCGATGGCGGTGTAACCTTTAAGGCTTACAATGCTCCGCACGGTGATCATCACGATCTTTGGATAGCTCCGGAAGACAATCAAAGAATGGTCATTGCGGATGACGGCGGTGCCCAGGTCAGTTTTGATGGTGGCAGCAATTGGACAACCTACCACAACCAGCCGACCGCACAGTTCTACCGGGTGACGACCGACAATCACTTCCCCTACCGTATCTATGGTGCCCAACAGGATAATTCAACGGTTAGAATTGCTCACCGGAGTGACTTTGGGTCCATTACCGAAAGAGACTGGGAGCCGTCGGCAGGCGGAGAGAGTGCGCACCTGGCCATTGATCCCAACGATAACGACATTGTCTTCGGCGGCAGTTACGGTGGTTTCCTAACGCGTATCAACCACCGAACTCGTCAGACACAGGCCATTAATGTGTGGCCCGACAACCCCATGGGGTATGGAGCTGAGGGAATGAAGTACCGTTTCCAATGGAACTTCCCGGTTTTCTTTTCTCCGCACGACCCCAAAAAACTGTATACCACTTCCGACCGGGTGCACGTCAGTATGGATGGCGGCCGTTCCTGGGAAACCATCAGCGAGGACCTCACGACCAACGATCCGGAAAAACAAAAGTCTTCCGGAGGCCCCATCACACAGGATAATACTGGAGTGGAATACTATTGCACCATTTTCGCCGCCTGTGAATCTCCTTACGAAAAAGATCTGCTTTGGACGGGCTCCGACGATGGTCTTGTCTACGTCAGTAAGGACGGGGGTACTACCTGGGAAAACGTAACTCCCGCTAAAATGCCTAAGTGGATGATGATCAACAGCGTCGAACCCGACCCGTTTGTAAAAGGTGGCTTGTACCTTGCCGGAACCCGCTATAAGCTGGGCGATTATACGCCTTACCTATACAAAACGGAAGACTACGGTAAATCTTGGAAGTTGATTACGGACGGAATCGACAAAGAACACTTCACCCGCGTATTGAGAGCTGACCCTAAAAGAAAGGGGCTGTTGTATGCAGGTACGGAGACCGGCATGTATGTCTCCTTTGACGACGGCAATAGTTGGCAGCCCTTTCAAATGAATTTACCAACGGTGCCCGTTACCGATTTGGCCATTAAACAGGATAATTTGATTGCAGCCACCCAGGGAAGGAGTTTTTGGATCATTGACGATCTTACTCCACTCCATCAATTGAATGAAGAGATGGCCAAAAGTAGCGCCCATCTCTTCAAACCCCTGCCCACCTATCGTATGGGCGGCGGCGGACGTGGTTTTGGCGGCAGTAATTCTCTCTTGACCGGCCAGGCACACGCCGGTGGTGTCATGGTCAACTATTTCCTCGAAAAAGCTCCGGAAAAAGAGGAGGAAGTCATTCTTTCTTTCCACAACCTGGACGGTTCGCTGATCCGCACCTATTCTACCAAGTCCAAAGACAAAAAAAGTCAGTTAAAGGTCAAGAAAAACGGCAATCAATTCGTTTGGAACATGCGTTATCCCGATGCTAAGGATTTCAAGGGTATGATTATGTGGGCCGGATCCTTGGCCGGGCCATTGGTAGCCCCCGGCAAATACCTGGTTAAACTAACGGTAGCCGGCGAAACCCAGGAGCAGGAGTTTGAGATCATCAAAGATCCTCGCTCGGAAACGACTCAGGAAGAATACGAACAGCAGTTCGAATTTTGTAAAGAAATTTGTGATAAAGTTTCCGAGGCACACCAGGCCATCATCGATATCCGCGACATTCGCGAACAAATGAATGCCTTTGTAGATCGGGTAAAGGACGACGATCAATATGCCGATTTGGTTGCTAAGGCCAAAGAAATCGATGAAGCTATAACCGCAGTCGAAGAAGAATTGTACCAGACCAAAAACCAGAGCCGGCAAGACCCGCTCAACTTCCCGATCCGATTGACCAATAAGCTGGCTCACCTCAACGCATTGACGGGACGAGGGGATTTTCCTCCCACTAAGCAAGCTACTGAGGTCAAGGTGGAAATGGAAGAGAAAATCGACGTCCAATTGGAGAACTTCGAGACCGTTAAAAGAGAGGAACTACCTGCTTTCAATCAACTGGTGAAGGATATGCAGGTAGATGTAGTTCGTCTGAAACGGGTATTGAAGCCTTGATTCAAATGAAATCCGTCTTTACATCGCCGACGGTCAAGGGTGCTAAGGGTAATTTCGCATCTTAATTAAAAAGACCGCAGAGCTTGGCATATAAAGACAGATTATGAAATCCATAAACCTTCCAGGGGGCCCGATGAGGATGAGCCGTCAATCATCCTTATCGGGATCCCGATCGTTGAAGATCAAAGAGGAATGGTTGGGCCTATTGATCATTCCGGTAATCAATACCATCAATTATTACCTGACTTATTCGTCAATGGCCCCCACTCCATTTTTCTTTTTCACTTATACCATTGATACCTTTCAAGGTTGGATTGCCTGGTATGCCGGAAGGTGGGTGATACTCCAATTAGATCAGTGGTTTCCCTATGAACGCGGATTTTTGCGGAGGATCGGCCTCCAGATCGTACTCACCAACGTCATCATGCTTCTTCTAATATCTCTGATGACGGAGCTGGTCAATGCCATTTGGGGCGACGGCCCCCTACCTTGGAGTTTCTATACAGAAAACCTGGTCATTTTCTTTATCTGGATCCTGTTCTTTAACAGCCTCTATGTCGGCATCCACCTCTATCGGTCCATTGACCGGGTGGTCGAACCCAAACAGAAAAAAATCGAAGTTCGAAAGGGCAAGCAGAGAATCCGGCTCAGTGAAAACGACATTCTATTTTTCAGGAGCGAAAGCGACCTGGTTACCGCGACCGACAAAGACGGCAAAGTTCACTATCTGGATCAATCCTTGAAAAAAATAGAACCCCAACTTTCAGAAAGCTATTTCCGCGCCAATCGTCAATTCCTGGTACATAGAAATGCCATCGCCCGGTTTCAATCCGGGCAAAACGGCAAAATTCGCGTTTGGCTACGTATTGCTGACAACCGGGAAATTGAAATCAATATCAGTAGAACCAAAGCTGCGCATTATCGCAAATGGATCCAACATCACTAATGCCACTTCATTTCAACAGGAAATCTCCTACACTTCGGCAGAAGTCCCCTTCTGATACTGGTATAATAGCCTGAATACCTTTTACTTGGTCGAAAAACAATCAAGTATGAAAATTCATCTATCGTTATGCATTTTACTATCCTTTACCGGATGGAGTCTGGCACAATCTCCCCACCAGGAAAAGAAGAAAGAACAATTGCTTCGCCTGATGAAAACACACATTAGTACGGAGGGCAAACGGCCGGTTCCCAATTTCCTGCTGTACATCGAAGATCCGGGGGAGGAATTCGTCTTTTATGAAGGCGTGGGCATTGTTGGCCGCCACGAACAAACCGTCGAAGCCGATTATCAGTTCAATATTGCGAGTATTACCAAGACTTTTGTCGCCACCGTGATCCTGCAATTGGTAGAGGAAGGGGTGATCAAACTAACGGATAAGGCTGCTGATTATTTAACTGATTTCCCCTATTTGAACATGGAGCAGTTCATGTCTTACGAGGGGCAATCGTACGGAAAAACCATTACTATTGAACAATTACTTAGACATACTTCCGGAATTGCCGATATTTTTACGGATGCACAAACGCGCTTTAACCTAAGTGTTTTAACGCATAAAAAAAGAGTGTACGACCTGGAACGGATCATCAAGACTTACTACAAATACAAATTGCACAGAAAGGGCTTGTTCAAGCCCGGTGAAGGTTACCATTATTCGGACATGAACTATATGCTGCTGGGTATGGTCGTCGAACAAGTAACGGCATCCACCTTGCCCGAACAGATCCGGCAGCGCATTCTGGTACCATTAAAGATGGACAATACCTACTTCGTTTACTACGAAGAACAACGCGGTCACGGAAAAAGAATCGATAGCTACTACAACCGGATCAATCTTACCCAGAAAGTCAATACTTCCTATGAATGGGGAGGTGGTGGACTGGTTTCTACCACCAAAGAACTGGCCATCTTTATCCGGGCCCTATTGGATGGAGAATTATATCGGGATAAGGGAACGTTGGACATTATGACCGACTTCTCACAAACAGCAGCATTTGGTGGCAACTATGGCTGCGGTTTATCTCTGTACGAACTGAACGGCACCAAATATTACGGGCACGGCGGTTTTTACGGTTCACTCTTATTCATTCACCCCAAGGATCGAACCATCCTTTCGGTTAATGTAGGACAAGCCAATGTACCTTTCGATGCAACTGAATTGGTAGAAAAGATGCTTGGGTTGTTGTAAGGTTCGGTGTCCAACCAGTTCATTCGACATGCGCCTAAGTAAGTATGTCCTTGACAACATGCCCGTGCACGTCCGTCAGCCGGAACCGACGGCCTTGATGCTTGACCGTTAGCCGTTCATGATCGATGCCCATTAGGTGGAGCAAAGTAGCCTGAAAATCATGCACATGGACGGGGTTATCCGCTGCAT
>JANQRV010000116.1 GCA_028284395.1 Saprospiraceae bacterium | reverse complement strand
GCATGTTGTGGATCTCCCCTCTGCAAAAACTCCAGTTTCGCTTGTTGTAGTGCCCGGTCTTTAGCAAAACCACGTCGGATATTTTTGAAGAAAAGTTGCATCAATTTACTGGTGGCTTCATCATCAACGCTCCAGTGGCTGGCAATCAAGCTGCCTGCCCCGGCATAGGAGAAGCTTCTGGCAATACTGGCAATGCCTTCACCTTCGAGCAATTCGCCGGTTCCTGTTTCGCAGGCACTCAGTACAACTAGGTCGGCATTGGTGGCGAGGTTATAGATCTCACGTACATACAGTAAAGCATCGTCTCCTTTTGTTTGCTCAGTTTCACTGAAGGCCAAAAAAGAGTAATCGGCGAAGGTGGTATTGGCTTTTCCGTGGGTTGCTAGGTGCAAGACACTATATTGCTTTTGTAGCTCCAAAAAGTTGGCCTTGGTAGCTTCTTTGTGTTTAAGCACTTGTCCTTTCATGGTTTGTAGTGCGACATCGACTTCTTGTAAGCTGTACTTTAATTTTGCCAGGCCCATCGTGTTTGTTTTTCCAAATTCAGGAGCAAAACCGATGTAGGGTTTCAGCCCTTTTACGCTCTTTCGGTCTTTCATTTCTTGGTAAAGGCGAGTGGAATAGTTGTAACTGATCGTATGATCTCGCAGCAAGAAAGGATAATCTCGCAGCGAAAATAAATTGGTGGGTACGGACGACAATATCATGTCGAAGGAGAGGAAGCCCAGTACCCCATCCGGTATAATGATGACTTCTTCTCTGAGATGTTCTTTGATCGGATCTATTAGATACTGGTACAGGCGATGGCCGGTTTGGGTGTATTGTTCCAAAAGCTTAGCGAAATTGCGGGAAGAAACAAAGGGGTAACCCCTGGCGGAGGAATCGAATGCTTTGAGGGTAGAAAATAGATCGCTGGGAATTTGAATGCTTTTGGACTCAAATTCATTCTGGTTGACGACGAAGATGTGGAGGTAGTTACTACCTACAAAATACTCGACAATGGTCTGGTCTTTATCCAAGATCTTTGTCTGAAGCCAATTGATGGGGATGATTGAAGTTGCGTAACGCAGATTGTAGTATTGAGGATAATCCGCTTCCAGGCTACTGATCAATCCAGTCAATTGCTGTTTGTTCTGAAAAAGTAGGTTATCGATACCGTCGCTGTCAGAAGCCTCCTCGACCAGGCCCTTTTGTAGCCGGAGATGCTTTTCTTTTTCGAGGGCAGCAATCTTGTTTTCCAATTGTTTGATGGACCTGATAAGGTCCGGAGGAATGCCGGCAAAGGATTCCGCATCGGTTTTCTGCAATGCTTCTAACAACAACAACCCTTTGCTTTTTTCCGAAAACTGGAAAGCCTGCTTTCGATATTGTTCGTCCTTGGTTTGCAGGGCCAGAAACAGACTGATTTCAATGGCCAGATCGTATATTCCGCTCGCCGTACTGGCCAAGATCAGTTTCGAATCGGTGCCTCGGTAATTGATGCGAAGAAAATCGATCAATTGGTCCGCTTGTTCCAGGTAGCTGGATGCCTGTAGTAAATGACTGAGATTCTGGCCATCCTGATAGCGATTGATTGGAATGGTCGGCATCGTGTTGAGCAAATGCAAAAGTAGAACCGGGTCGTTGACCTCTTTGAAACCCGCTTTTTGAGCCGGTTGATAATGGAGTGCCGACTGGCATTTTTCAAAAGCATTCATTGCTTCCGTCCAGTCCTGCATGGAGAGGAAGCACAAGCCAATGTTAAAGTGGACCTGGGCGACGTCCGGATGAATGGCACCGTAAAGATCGATTCTCATGGCCAGTGCCTTTTGAAAAAGTTCAAAGGCCTTTCGGTCATCCTCCAGTTCATAATAAGCATTGGCTAGATTGTTATAGGCTAGCGCAATTGATGGATGATTGCCTCCGTATGCCTTCAACCAGATCGCCAGCGCCTTTTGCTGATAGCGAATAAAGGTTTCCAATTGACCGAGATCGCCGTAAGTATTGCCAAGATTTAAAAAAACATCTGCTACGTCGGGGTGTTGTTCGCGTCCGTGGTAAGCGATGTAATAATCGAGGGCCTTTTGGTAAGCCTGTAAGGCCTCCTCGTATTTTTGGTGATCTCCCAGGGAGAGGCCGATGTTGTTGTAGCATTGTGCTATTTTGGACTGGTTATTGGGACTGAGATCCAATCGAATGGCCAATGCCTGGCGATGAAATTCCAGTGCCTTTTCGAAGTCTCCGATGTAGTTGAGGCAATGCCCTAGATTAATGTAGGTATCGGCGACCTCCAGATTCCATTCACCGAGGAGTAATTTTCGGATATTTAGTGCGCGAACGAGGTAGTTTCTTGCGATGCTGAAGTCTTTGGTTTCGCGATGGTAATTTCCGAGTTTGTGGAGTACCTCGGCGTTTAACAAAGAGTGGTCAAGTCCTTTGTTTTGGATGATGGCTTCCGAATGATGGTAGTTTTCCAGGGCTTTCTGATATTGTCCGGACTCCAAGGCACAATCACCGAGAATGTTGTACGCACCAATTTTTAAATCGACCACGGGCTCTTCCATTTTTTCGAGTTGTTGTAGCAGAGTGGTAGCGGCACGGGATGCGCGTTGTAGATCTTTTTGTTCGTTAAATGAAACGGCAACGTGAAATTCGTGACGGAGTCTGGTCGTATCAACTTGGTTTGCCCGGAGAATTGTACGGTAGGATAGAAGTAGCAGGGAAAGAATAGAGTAGCGGGCTATTCTAATTTTGTATGGGCAAAGGTTCAACTTTCAGGCGATTATTTGTTTATAATGCAAGATTTAGTAAAATTTGTTTATTTTTCAAACTTCAGAGAAGTTTATTTTAACAACTAGAGTTTATGTCTATACAAAGTATTCTTGCATAAATTCTACTTCTTTAAGTGTATGTCAAGATTCCCCATTGAATCCTCAACAAATGTCTCGGCAATTAAATGAGGGAATTTTTGGACAAGCGCTAAACCCATATTCTAGAGCCCTTCCCATTGGTGCGGGTTCAATCAAAACACCTAGTCCCTAATGAAAACTTTACGTTTACATTTCATCGCTATCCTATTTCTGTTACAGAACTATCACTGGGCCGTAGCGCAAAAACAGGTCCACTTGGTCGGAGGCTGGGAGTATCTCACCGAATCCTTTGGTTTCGAAAAATTTAACAAGGTCATTACCTCAATGGACGGCAGCATAGTGGCGGTTGGATCCCTTACCACTGATGGCGATTCTGACGGCCTTTTTGTAGTTGTTGATCCTGCCACTGGTGAACAACTGGTGTCTAAGAAATTTGGAACCGAAAATCAGGATGCTTTTAACTCGGTCATTCAAAATTTTGATGGGACCTTTACCATTGTGGGATACAAAGGTATGGACCGAAGAGGCCACAAAGAGGCGTGGATCGTATCGGTTGATCGCTTCGGTGACAAGCTTTTTGAAACGACGATTGGAGATGCCATAGCAAATAATGAAATAATTGATGTGGCCGTCAATAAGGATGGTGAAGTACTGTCGGTTGGCATGGATTACGATAGAACGCAACCCAAGATTTGGGTAGCTCCGCTGAATGGTAGACCTCCTTTTGGTAAAGCCGAGATTGCCGGATTTGAACTCGGCCGTGCCCATGCCATGACCACAAGCCCGGATGGGCAGTTCGTCATTGCTGGGAATACGAAAGGAGGCGATGCCAATGCCAAAAGTATTGCTTGGGTCCTGAAAACCAGTTTGGAAGGAGGGATTGCCTGGGGTGGACCAAAGTTTTTCGGCGGTCAACGGGACGTGTTCGCTCTGGATATCACTTCCTCGGAGCTGAATGGAGGCTATGCGCTTACCGGATATTACGATGCCGGTTCGAAGAAGAAGGAAGAAATATGGTGGTTGAAAATCAGCGATGCTGGTGTAAAGTTATCGGAAAAATTACTGGGGGGAGCCGAACAGGATATTGGGAATGCCATTATCGAACTTTCCGAAGGGGGATACGCTATTGCCGGAAGTACACGGTCGCACATGGCAAAAGCACCTCACGCCGTACTCAATATTGTGACCGTTGATGCGGCGGGAAATAAGACCGGCAATGAATACCACTCTATCTTTAAATCCACGGATGATAACCTGGCTCATTCGATTCTCGAATTGCATAATGGCGAGGAAATCATTCTGGCTGGAAGTTCCATTTCGAAGAAAGGCCCGAAGGATGCTGCTTCATTTTTGGGGACCTTTTCTTATGCACTTAGAAGCTTTGAGGACCAATCTGGAGATCGGGATGTGTACGGCAGCAATAGTGAAACCGAGTTGTCGATATCTGAAGTGTCGTTTTTTGACGCCAATAAGGACCAAAGACTAGCGTCGGGAGAGCGAGGATACTTTAGGGTCGACCTGACCAACAACAGCTCAAAAAGTCTATTTGACATCAGGGGACGCATCTTTGATGATGAAAATGCCTCTGCCCTAGATTATTGGGAGGAAGTTCGTATTGGGACCCTGGCTGCGGGAAAAACCAAACGAATGCTGGTGCCGGTAAAAGGGCGAGATCGAAATGCGCAGTTCGCGGAAATCAACATCAATATAGAAGTCCAAGGGGTCTTGGAGACCAGTACGCGAGCTAGCGTGGAAGGTACCTTGCAACAACCTGGTTTTGAACCGGTGCGAGAAACAACTGCAGGAGATTATGAAAGCGTAAGAAAAGAACCAGCTCCGGCACAAGACGCACCACCTCCTTTTCTGGCCGTTAGTAACTTTAGGTTTACCCCAGCTTTGAATCCAAACCCGGGTGAAACCATCAAACTGACAATGGAATTGGAAAATTCAGGAGGAAGCCCTTCTCCCGTAATCCCCGGCAGATTCGAAGTGCCCAATGGCATCGTTGCTCAGAGTTCGGCTTATCCCAACATTCAGAGCATCCGCCCCGGAGAGCGAAAAAGTCTCTCTTTCTATTTTGCCTATCGAGAATCTTTTAATGAAGATAACATTCGGATCATTTTTCAGACCGAACGGCAGGGATCAACCAATGCCGTTAGTAGCTTCTTTAACTTGCCCATCCAAAATCGTGGAGGTGGCAGCGTCCCCGACGAAATCTTTTGGGTGAATCCGGATCCGGAAGAGCACAGAGACCGGGTGATCGATGTGAACGACCAGGAAATTGACCTCAAAGTCATTTCGCTCTCTTCGAGAGAACAAAGGAAAACCAATTTTGCAGCGAGAATCAATGGCCGGAGGCCACAGGGACAAAAAATGGACGAAACCACGCTCGGGCCAGCTCAACTCACGGCCGACAAGAGAAGGAGTCAGCGGACTTTCTCGACTAAAGTTTACCTGGAAGAAGGGATCAATGAGGTCGAGGTGGTCTACCTGGAGGATGGTCTGGATGGAAAGGTGGTCTGCAAAAGCAGTACGCTTACTTTCCGTTACATTCCCAGAAACAAGCCGAATTTGCATGTTCTTTCCATTGGTGTACCCCATCCTGATCTCGAATTTACGGTTAAAGACGCCCGGGACTTTGCGGCTATTTACCAACAGCTCGGAGATCAAAGCAACAATGTCGGATTCAAAAAGGTATCCGTGACCGAGCTGCTGTTGGAACAGGAAACGGAAGCGCTGGATTTGAGGAAGGCTTTTGAAGATTTGCGTAGATGGAAAATCAAGGATGGTGATCTGCTGGTCATTTTCCTTTCTACTCACGGACAGGTGATGGAGAACGGTGATTATTACTTAGTGCCTTCCAATTTTGATCCGGCTTATCCTAAGTTGACCGGGCTGAATTTTAAGGAAGATGTTCTGAAAAAATTGCATTGGGTTGATGGCAACAAGTTGGTGTTCGTAGATGCTTGCCACAGTGGTACGGTAGGAGCTAAATCCTATGATGACGGTGCTGCCAGTAAAGTGATGAACGACTTGATACGGTCTACCTCCGGACTGGAAATCTTTGCTTCCTGTAGCGATAATGAGTTTTCTTATGAAGATAGTCGGTGGAACAACGGCGCTTTTACCAAAGCCATCTTGGAAGCGTTTAATAACGAGAGGGTAGAAGTTGGAGCAGGAGAGTTTACCGTTGCCGATTTGTATGCAGACAACCCGATCACAAAGCGGGAAGAATTGGGGAGCGATGGCGTGATCACCATCGGAGAATTAAGACGATTTTTACAGCGCCGGGTCCCCTTTCTGGTACGCAGCATAAAAGGGGAGTTGCAGACACCGACCAACAAAACGGCGGAGCAAATTGGAGATAATACGGGTATTTTTATGATTAACAACTAAGATCGGATCCATCGGTATGCAAGCCCCCGATTGAGAAAGCTTAAACCTGAGATCCTGAACCCTAAATTATTTGACATTTTATTCCGACTTTCCCCAAAAAAGTATAACTTTGCAGCCCGTAAGGAAAAATACGGAAACAAGAGTTTATTAAAAGATCAAAGTTTAGAAACAATGTCGAAGGTTTGTCAATTGACGGGAAAACGTCCGATAGCGGGAAATAATGTTTCGCATTCTAATCGCAGAACCAAGCGTCGCTTTTTGCCTAATTTGCATAAGAAGCGCTACTACGTGCCGGAAACCGATGAGTGGATTACGTTGAAAGTAAGTGCAAAAGCCATGCGCAACATCAATAAATTGGGTATTTACGAATACATCAAGAGCTTGGAAAAGAAGGGCATTGAGACCGGCATTACTTTAGGCCCGGTTAAGTAATTTAAATTCATTAATTATGGCAAAGAAGAGCAAAGGAAATAGGCTGCAAATTATTCTGGAATGTACAGAACACAAAAAGTCTGGCATGCCCGGTACCTCCAGATACGTTACTCAAAAGAATAGAAAAAACACACCAGATCGCCTGGAGTTGAAAAAGTACAACCCTATTCTTAAGAAGTATACGATCCACAAGGAGATTAAGTAAAGGATTCTCTTAATTCAGGTAAAATATAATATCCATGGCTAAAGTATCAAAGAACGCAAGAGTTGCCCAGCGTAAAGCAAATGCAGGATCCGGTAGAGATTTTGTAAAAGTTATTCAAAGCATTAAAGATCCGAAAACGGGTAAGTATACTTATAAGGAAGCAATGATCCACAAAGACAACGTGAAGGAATTCTTTGCAAATAAGAAGTAATCCTTCCGATAGCTATAATAATTGAAAGAGGCTTTCTTTATACGATAAGGAAAGCCTCTTTCTGTATAAATGGCCAACCCCTTTTCTCCTCAAATAATTGGAAGCGATTCAACCAATTCCTCGCTATCATTGTTGAATAGGCGCAAAAAATGCACGAATGAGTTTTTTTAACAAGTTTTTTAATAAGGAAAAGAAAGAAGAATTAGATAAGGGCCTGGAAAAGACCAAATCCAGCTTTCTCGGTAAACTGGCAAAGGCGGTTGTCGGGAAGTCTAAAGTAGACGTCGAGGTATTGGATGAGTTGGAGAATATTCTGATCTCTTCGGATGTAGGTCTTGACACCACCGTGAAAATCATCGATCGCATCGAGGAGCGAGTAGCAAAAGATAAGTACGTCAATACGAGTCAACTAAATGAAATTCTGCGCGACGAAATTGTCGAGCTTTTAGGAGAAAACAATACGACAGATCTGGAAGATTTTGAACTCCCGGCCGATAAGGTGCCCTATATTCTTTTGGTGGTTGGCGTCAATGGTGTTGGTAAAACGACCACCATTGGTAAATTGGCCTGGCAATTTAAGCAGTCTGGAAAGAAAGTGGTCTTAGGGGCCGGAGATACCTTTCGCGCTGCTGCTGTCGACCAATTAAAGATCTGGTCCGAACGAGTAGGCTGTGATTTCTATAGCAAAGGCATGAATACGGATCCCGCTGCCGTTGCTTATGAAACGGTAGAATACGCCATGGAGAACAACTGCGATGTAGCCATAATTGATACGGCGGGCCGATTGCATACAAAGATCAATCTAATGCGGGAACTGTCTAAGATCAAACGTTCGGTCAATAAGAAAATGGACGGCGCACCCCACGATGTGCTGTTGGTTCTGGACGCAACGACCGGCCAAAACGCTATCGAGCAGGCCCGGCATTTTACCAATGCAACAGATGTAACCTGTCTGGCCTTAACCAAATTAGACGGTACGGCCAAAGGTGGAGTGGCCATCGGAATCTCCGATCAATTCAAGATACCGATTCGTTTTATCGGGGTAGGAGAGTCGATCGAACAATTGCAGATCTTCAACAAGCGAGCATTTGTTGATTCTCTTTTCGAATAAGCCGAATCCGCTCCTTACAGAGCCTTCTCCAATTCAATTTTTATTATTTTGGTCCTGCAATTTTCGTACAGAAGTTGTTTAAAGTTTCTGTTTCGCAGCGAAAAAATCAGATAAATGGTTCTCAGAATCGGTTTTTTTCTCGGCATAGCAGCACTACGGTGATAAAAAAAGCTGTTTTGAGGTTCATTTAGCTGGGTTTTGCAGTCGGAAGAGAAACTTTAGACAACTTCATATGGTAAATTGGAAACAATTCTACCTGTGCGTCATTAAAAGTTAACCTTAGATCAAAACAATGAAAAGAATACCAACGCTTCCGCTTTTACTTATTTTTTCTCTCTTGATTTTTTCTTATGCCTTCATGTCGAAGGATGAAATTCCTCATCACGTTCATCACGAACTGCATGGCCATCACCATCATCATGACCATCACGGTCACGGCCATGAAGCATCCGACAACGAAGTTTTTTCCGATCGGGCAAAATTGGTCACGGGCCAAGGAGATTTCATTTTTTCATGGGATCAGGAATTAACCGGGGCTTTTCCGGAAGAAGCTAGGGAGTTTGAACCCGCTATGCACGGGGGATTCAATGAAGATCCCGAAACTGGCATCGTGTATACCGGTATTCCCGGATATGGACTTTGCGCCATTAGCCCGGATTTAAAGGAGTGGACAAAGATTGGGAACGACGATCGCCTCAAAGACAACATTCACGGTATCGTATTTTTTGTTCATAATGGTAAAAAACACTTAGCCGTTGCCCAGGAAGGAAAACGAGTCCTGGTACTCAACCTGGACGGTACGATTATCAGTGATATCCTCAAACCACGAGGCAATGAATTTGATTTTGTTCCCGCCAATGATTTCTTTGCTTCGAAGGGAAGTAACTTTGGCGTGACTGATGTAACCTACCTGGATGGCACCATCTATGTGGCGCATGGCTACTCAAAAGGGGATTTTGTATTGACCATCGTCGAGCAGGAAGGCTCCTGGACATGGGGAAAACTGGCCTGGGGAGGAAAGGGTAAAGCTCCTGGACAATTCCAAACCGCTCATGGGATCTACGCCCACGAAGGCCATATCCTGGTAGCTAACCGGGCTGCTGGTCAGGTTGTTAAATTTCGGAAAGACGGGAGTTTCGTAGAGATGTTCGACAACATTCCTGAAAATAGCCTGGTTTGTAATGTATCTTATAAATCGGAACATTTCTTCTTCAATGCCTTGAGGGCCATCGGAGACCAGAAGTCGGCTCCAATCTATGCCCATACTGGCAAAGAGCTCGTCTCTACCATTATTCCTGGCGATTTGGACATTCCTGTGTTAACCAACATTCATCATGTCTGGCCGCACGATGTCGATGGACAAATGTATTTGCTGGTACATGGCTGGAACAAAGGAAAATTTGCCGTCTTGAAGTTGGAAGATTAGCCCGGATAAATGTGCGATGCCGATAAGATGATCGGCATCGCACATTTACAGCTTGTTTAGGCCTTTTGTCATTTCGTTCAACTCCTTGTTGAGGCGTTGCACATCTTCGTAAGAGTTACTGAGATTCAGTTGGTTGGAAAGGTTATCGATCGTGTCGAGATAAGTGATGTCCATTTCCACATCATATTTTAGTTCTTCCATTCGAGCAAGATCATCGTAGTGGTCTTCCTGCAACTTTTTGAGTTTGCTTTCTTTGTCTAGCAACTCCTTAGCCAGTAAGTGATTGTGCAAGATGCTTTTTAACTTGTTGACGCAAGTTTGATAAAAACTGATTTTGGTTTCCCTTAATTTCAATTCCGATTGAAAACCATTGATGAGTCGTTCAGTCTCGATCTTATTTTGTTCAGAAATGTTTTCCGTCTGAGATCTTTGTTTTTCTAGATCGAGAATGTTGCGCCGTATGGTTTCTATTTCGCTTTTATTTTTATCCAGTTCTTGTGTGCAGTTGTTTAGCTTGCCTTCGATCTGTCCCTGGATGCTCTTCTGGTAAGCTTTTGTTTCCCTGCGATTGTGGATGAAATTCATGGACAGGTAGACCGTTAGCACCACCAAGGCGATCATCAAAGTAAATAAAACAAATAAGCGGGCTACGGCAAAAAGGCGCGTAGCGACCAAAAGTAGAACGATGCCGATAAAGGCATATATCAAACGCTGGACATCTTTCGTCCTTAAGTTCATTCAAGTATGATTTTGAAACGTATTCTAAATCTAATAAAACATGTTGAAATTTTCACCCACTTCTTTTGTGAACACTTTTTCCCTCCCTTTGTTTCCCTCAAGTAATTTGTTTGCTAATGTTTTTGTTTGTTTATGTTTTGAAGACGTTCCATTGTGAACGTCTTTTTTTTATGGATTCTATCCTCTATTTTAGCCCGCAAAAACAGCGCGAATGTTTCTGATCCGGCTTTTCGTTTTGTGTGGGGTACTGAGCTTTCCATTTTATTGTTTGGCGCAACTCCCAACTGACTTTACCGACCAAAAAGTAGCCAATTTTAACTTCCCGGTCGGCATTACTTTTGATGGAACAGGGCAGGGGTACGTTTGGGAAAAGGAAGGCAAGGTTTACGTTCTCGACAGCCTCGACCAGAAACTACCGGAGCCATTGATCGATATTTCCGAGGAAGTCTCCAATTGGAAAGATCATGGATTGATGGGGTTTACGCTCGATGCGAACTTCTTGGATAATGGCTATTTCTACCTGTTTTATGCCCTTGATTTACACCATTATTACCATTACGGGACGCTGCAATATCACCCGGACTCTACTGCAGAATGGGAAGCCACCATTGGCCGGGTAACGAGGTATCAAGCTGATCCGACGAGTGGTTTTACGACTACGGTGCCCGAATCGAGAAAAATCCTTTTGGGAGAAACTTTGAGTAATGGCGTACCGTTGACTTTCCAATTTCATGGGATTGGTAGCCTGGTTACCGGAAATGACGGAACCTTATTGCTGTCCGTAGGCGATGCCACCAGCAGCAAAGGAGCCGATACCGGTATCGATAGCCTCGGAACCTACTACAGTGATGCCTTGGCAAAGGGAATCATGACCCCCGATGAAAAGATCGGTTCCTATCGTTCGCAATACATTGACTCTTATAATGGCAAAGTACTGAGGATCGATCCCCAGACCGGTGACGGTCTGCCCTCTAACCCGTTTTATGATCCCGCTGATCCCCGCAGCAAAGCATCCAGGGTCTGGAGTACCGGTCTGCGCAACCCTTATCGGATTGCAGTGCGTCCGGGAACGGGAAGTCATTATCCTGCTGATGGCGCCCCCGGAGATCTCTTCATCGGGGATGTGGGAACGGGTGCATGGGAAGAACTAAACATTGCAACCGAAGGTGGTCAAAACTTTGGGTGGCCCATTATGGAAGGCCATTATTGGGTGGGCGGATTCGGAGGCATTGAGGCTCCTCAGAATCCGAAAGCACCAAATCCACTGTACGGAGAGACCAAAGGCTGTGATCGCGAGTTTTTTACCTTTAGAGAATTGATGATCTGGCCACGGAAACCCGGTACTTATACGCCGCCTTCGAATCCCTGCAACTTTAGTGCGCGAATACCGGACTCGGAACATCTATCCATCGGTGTCCCTCCGGTCATAGCCTGGAGCAATTCTCGTTGGAATCTACCGCTTAAAACAGAGGTTACCGGCTACGACGAGAACAATATCGTGACGGGTTTGAACATACAGGACGGCGCTTCTTCCGTAGACTCGGAGACTTTCGGCGGGTATTCTGCCCTGGCCGGGATCTTTTATACCCACACCCAGTTTCCGGAGAAATACCACGATAAGTACTTTGGATTTGATCACGAGGGTTGGATTAGGGTGTTTGATTTCGATGCGGACAACCAATTGAATAGCATTGAAATTTTCCACGAACAAGCCACCAATATTATTCATTTGGCCTTGAATCCCAGCAATGGAAACCTCTATTTGACCAATATGCAAAATGAGGTACGCAAGATTTCCTACGGAGGTAATGCACCGCCTGTAGCCATTATCAAGGCTGATCAAGCGTATGGTCCGGCACAGTTGACCGTACAATTTGACGGAACGGACTCCTACGATGCCAAGGAGACCATAGTCGAGTATTTCTGGGATTTCGGTGACGGCGAATCCAGCAAACTGCCTCAGCCTCAACATACTTTTACGGCGAATGGTAGCGCTCCCAGTAGTTTTACCGTGCAGTTGATCGTCACGGATAGCCTCGGAGCCACGGCTTCAGCAGAAAAGATCATATCGTTGAACAATACACCGCCAGTGATAGAGATCACCAGTTTTGAAGACGGCGATCTTTATCCGCTGGACAAAACCGTACTGTTACAACTGACGGCTACCGTCAGTGATGCAGAACACGAGAATGACGAATTGAGCTATCAGTGGCAGGCATTTTTACATCACAACGATCATTTTCATCCTGAGCCAATCGATTTCGATCCGGTTTCCTATACATTGATCAGTCCACTTGGCTGTAACCAGGACGAGTATTGGTATCGGGTGGCATTGACCGTCACGGATCCTGAAGGGTTAAGTTCCTATGAAGAGCGCAATATTTATCCCGATTGCCAGGCGCCGGATCTGGTGGAAGTGAGTCTCCATGCAAAGAGCGAAGATGATCACATTTTGCTGGATTGGACAGATGTGGAGAATGTTGATGTTTTGAAGTACGAAATTCAGAAAAGTGAAGACTTCTTTCATTTCCAAACCATCGGAACGGTGGAAGCCCAGGCGTTAGAAAGTTACTCTTTCCAGGATTTTCAACCGTGGAAGGGTAGTAATCTGTACCGGGTTAAGGTCATTGATAAAACTCGGGGTTTTACTTATTCAAATCTGGTGACGGCCGATTTTCCTCCTCTCAGAGGCATCGAAGTCTATCCAAACCCTGCTGTGCATTCCATCCAATTGAAGGTGGAGCAGGCAATGGCCAACCCATTGCGATTGCAGGTTTTTACACCAGATGCCATTCAAGTAATGGATTTAGAATTCGAAACGGTCCCCGGGCAGCCCTTTGATCAAATCATTCCGACGGCTTCCCTGAAAAATGGAGCTTACTATTACCGGGTCATCAACGGAGAATCGGAGAAGTCGGGCGTATTGGTCATTATGAGATGAATCAACTCCATTCTCAAAATGGTTTAAAAAACTGATCGAAGCCTTTTTCTTTCAGTCCCTCGATTAGTTTTTCATTGGTGGTCCACAATAGTCCATTCAGCTCTAAGACCATGGCTACAAAAGGCAAATCTTTCTCATCGATGTCAAAAGTCAACTCCCATGCTTGCCGCATGGCATCTCTTGTGAGCATATCTTCATCTATAAACTGCAGCCGTTTTAACAAGCGGTGAAGTAGCTCGAGCAATACCTCTTCTGAGCAAGTACTGAAGAGTAAGGTTTTTTCTTTGTGCTTGAAAATTTCTACTAGTGCGAAACGAGGGATGAAAAATGTATGTTCTTCATTTAGAAGAAGGATCTCAGAGAATCGGCTTTGTTCGCGAAGAAGAGCTGAAAAAATAACGTCTGTATCAACAATTATATTCATTCATTTTCAAGATTCTTGAGTATCCGGTCTTTATTTTTTTCCCACCAAGAGGACTTGACCTCATCGGATAACTCAATGGCTTGTTTCTCGTTCAATTGGCTTTGTTGTACCAACTCATTGAACTTAATGTATTCAAGGAAGCGATTTACGTATTTGTCACTAATCATTCCTTTGGGTACCTTAAAGACCCAGTTTTTGTCGTTCTTTCCTTTAATAAGTGGCATAACTTCTTAATTTTTTGCTTGAAAAAATGATTTGGAATTAGCTCAGAATAAGATAATTAAGTAATGCCCTGACGTAGATCCTTTACAAATATAGTATATTATTTGGACGAAGTGTTTTTTTAACAATAAGTGTTTGGCTCTTTTTATCAACATTTACGACGCATAAATGTGAGCATTAACAAATAGTTTTCCTTTAGTTCACACGCGATTAATTTTTAGGCGCCGGGGCTTACCTGACAATCATTTTCCGCGACTGGATTTGTGTGCCGGCTTGCAATTGATAGATGTAAAGACCTGCAGGCAGTGCTCCAGCTTCCCAATCGATACGATGACTTCCACTATCATAAGTGGCCGAGGTTTGGTAAAGTACCCGACCTTGCAAAGAATAAACCGTAAAAACAGTGGGGGAGGCTTTGGGTAGATAAAAGCCAATAGTGGTCTGGCCAGAGAGAGGATTCGGCTGATTTTGAAATAGTTGGAATGTGTCGAATGGAGTTTCGCCCTCTTGTATATCCAGATTGACAGTGCCAGCTTGTCCGGAAGCACTGTGCACCATTGCCGCTGTATAACGGGAGTCAATTTGGAGGTTATCTTTTAGTTCACCACTGGCTTTTGCAATGAGTTCCACTGAGAAGAGGTCGTTAGAAGTCGATTCGAAGTTGTTGCCATCGTTTGTATTCCAGCTAAATGTAAAGATCCCTCGGTCCAGCAATGTCGTGTTGAAATTTTCTTCCGACGTCAAAGCCCCGTGTTGTATGCGGCCAATGTCGAAAAGCTGCGCATTCACACCAAAGGAAAACTGGCAAGCGGCTATTTCTTCACCGGAATTCAGCTTGAAATCCAATTGGATGCGCTGTCCTTCAGAGACCAGCTGGTTGTTGAACGCAAAGGTTTTGCCGTATTCAGATCGTGCTTGAATTTTTTCCGTCGGATCCTGCGTCATGGAATTACCGGTTACGTCACCGGTTTTGACGGCAACAAAATCCATGTCGATGACGACCCGATCCATTTCTTTAATGGTGACTGCTTCGGGGATTTCGTCCAAGAACGGTTGTTGTGGATCCGTGAACTGGTGATGGGCATCGACAAATCTCCAGCTATCATTGTTCCGAAATTCCGTATCGATGCTCAGGATCAGTCGGCGTAAATGAACCAGGTCGATGGTCGTTAAGGACCCTGACTGGTTTACATCAGCGGCAATGATTTGATAAGGGTTTTCCAGCGGAATGGTGCCGAGAATATGGCGCTTAATGTAGACCAAATCCATGGTGTTGATGCCATCAATCGCATCGCCGCTTTTCTCGGGAGTAATGGTGAAGCTTTCTTCCGCTTCCAAATCTCTGAAAATATAAAATCCATTTTCCTGAGCGGCTGCGTGCTCCTCATGTCCGTCCATTCGAACTTCTACCTGGTCAACAACTTCCCCGATGGGTGTCCGAATTTGACCGGCGATGAGAAAGTCTGAAAACGGATCGCAGAGAGATAGGAAATCAGTTGTCCGAACGGCGGCTACGCACTTGCCGTAATTGCCGAAAGCATCCCAGGTGTAAATATATACGGTAACAATCGGACCGTCTTCGCAGAGGATCTCAATACTTTTGTGTTCCGGGGAAGCTTCTTCAATGCCTTCGTCGATCATTTCTTGTCGATGAATGGAAAAAGTAAGGTCGGAACTACAGTCATTCAGTTCCTTGATGACAAAATCTTCCGCCCATATCACGGTCATACCGCCCGTAAGATTGTTTTCTTCATCGTATACCGGCATGAGGTCCGTACTGATCATCTGAAGACAAGTCGGACTAGGAGCAGCACAGTCGGCTATCTCGAAAGGCAATTTGATGCTACCGGCATTTCCACAGCCGTCGGTAGCAAGGATGGCAAATTCGTGGTTTCCAATACTGTATTCGCCACTAATGCTGTAATTGGGGTATTCACCTGATAGCACCTCGTCTGCTATATCGTTCTCGGGAGTCATCTCCACTGCCTCTCCGTTTTCATAGAAAAACACACTGATATTGACATCGTCTGGAGTGCAGGACTCGGAAACCGAGAAGGAAATATCTGCAGTTCCTCGACAAGTAGCATTGCTGATGCTGCAAAAAGATTCGTAAGCCTCCGGTTCGATCCGTGGCGCATTGCCGTCAAATACCTTAATGACTTGAGTGTATTGCCAAAAGCCGCGTCGAGCGTAGAGTGGAGAGTATTCATCTAATTTGAAGGTGCGCCAGTATCCCTCCTGATAGGAATTATCTGGCTCACAGGAGGCCTTTAATTCGGCCTTGCTCGGTTCACTGTTCCTTTCGTTCCGGTCGCGATCAATGAATACGTCGCCATTGGCTTTTCTAATAACCCAGACGGGTTCATCTCCAGGCTTCCCATCGCAGTCTTCGTCGCGACTGATGTTGATGGCTTTCGAATTGCCCTCGTTGAATTCGCACCAATTGATCATTCGATAAGTTCTGAACACTTTATAACATTCGTCTGCACCTGCAGTAAATCTTTCGTCCTTTACACTGACTGACAGTAGATCGCATTCGGACTGATAGAGTTCAATAGTATTTGGATTTGGTACCCCGCAATTGCTGGAAACATCTGCTGGAAACTTGATTTGATATTCGTGTACCCCATTGATATAAACGGTTTGTTCGCAAGTGACGGGTTCGCCGTCGTATCCCTTGGGCGTAATCTTAAATCGACGGGTAATGGTTCCGACCCGACAGCTGTTGAGGCGCACGATTGGGCTCAACTCGGTCCAACCATTGATCCAACAAGCTCCATGACTAGAGGGCCTACCGAATAGACTCTGTAGTTGCGAGGTGCTTTCGGGATTGAAGCTGGAAGGAAGATCCGTGCACAGCATCTCCTTGTCGTAAGGAACGGAACAACAATTATCAAAGGCTTCGGCAGCTAAAGCGGTTGTTGAATAACATAGAAGTACGGCAAGTACAGCAATCAATGTCTTGGTAAAAGGCATTTTACGAAATTTAAGTTATTAGCGGGTCAAGCAAAACGGTTTTCGAATACGAACTCATTGGAAAATGACGATACTCGTAGAATCTGTTGTTGGGGGAAGGAAATAGGAGGCTGTGAAAGGTGCAAGGCACAATCGGCCTAAACCAAGCATCAAGATGTCCAATAGTTCAATATGTTCTTATCGTTGGAGTAGATGGAGCCGGAGGGGGAGTAGCTTCTGTTTAAGGAAATCTAAGGGGCCGTGGGACAAATATAAAAAAATGGTATCTGAACTAAAAATTTTTGCCGAAAATTGCTGCTTCGATCAATTCACAGATGGTATGACCGATCAGCAAATGGCACTCCTGGACTCTCGGAGTATCAGCGGATGGGACGTGGAGTAGAAAGTCTGCCATGCCGGCCAAACGGCCACCATCTTTGCCAGTCATGGCGACGGTTTTGACATCGATCTTTCGGGCAAATTTGAAAGCCCGGACAACGTTTTCCGAATTTCCGGAAGTCGATAAACCAAATAGAATGTCTCCAGCCCGTCCTTTGGCCTGTAGGGATCGCTCGAAAATGGCTTGATAACCATAATCATTACCGATAGCGGTAATGTAAGACATATTTACGTTTAAGGCCTCGGCGTATAGAGGAGGTCGATCGAAGTAATACCGACCGGATAATTCAGCGGCCAAATGCTGAGCATCTGCTGCACTGCCTCCATTGCCGCAGAAAAAAATGCGGTGGTCTTGTCGGATTGCTTCGATACAGCTGGCAGCCACCGTTTCAACCGTTTTAATGAATTGTTGGTCTCTAAGAAGTTTGGTTTTCAGTTGAACACTATTGTCGAACGCTGCTCTGATCCGCTCTTGCATGTGGTTTTATTGAATGATTTTTTCAAATTTTTCGACGAGCTTATCCCAGCCGAATAAATGCTTACGCGATCGGACACCGGCAATAAAGGTCGATTCTCGCTGTTGTTCATAAAAGTCAAGGATGGCATTGGAAATCTCAGCCGGATTTACCTCGGTTACATAACCGGCTTGTCCATGCGGTACAATTTCGGGTAAACCTCCGACTCTCGTAACCAACATAGGTTTTTCAAAGTGATAGGCAATCTGGGAAATGCCGCTCTGTGTCGCCGTGCGGTAAGGTTGGACCACCAAATCTGCTGCGCCAAAATAATATTTTACTTTTTCGGCAGAGATGAAATGGGTATGGGCAATAACTTGTGAACGAATGTCGAGCGAGTCGATCAGTGATTCGTAATACGCTTGTTTTCCGTAATACTCTCCGGCAATAATTAATTGGATGCCGGCAGATCGGATGCGCGGATCCGATAGTGCTTCCAAGAGTAGGTCAAGTCCCTTGTAGGCTCGGATAAAACCAAAAAAAAGCAGGTATTTTCCACGGGGCTCCAACTCCAGGATTTGCCGGGCATGCCCCTTGTCAACAATCGGACCGTAATTGTCGTAAATCGGATGTGGATTGAAGAGAATGGGTTTGTCGGCAGTAAATCGCCTGATGTCTGCTTCGACTGCTTTTGACATGGTCACAAAACCATCTACGGATCCTAGAAAATAACGGGTGAAAGGAATGTCGCCCGGCCTTTTCTCATGGGGAATTGCGTTGTCCACTAAGGCCAAGGTCTTGGTATGGCCATTACTGCGTGCAAGGCGAAGAATGGTTCCCAGGCACGGCCCCATGAAGGGCAGCCAATACCGGCAAATGACGGCATCCGGGCGTAGTTTCCTTAGTTCCAGCCCGACCCGGATCCAGTTTATCGGCCATATCGAATTGACAACCGTCTTGATTCGCAGGTCATTGGGGGCCGGATCGTCCGTATACTGGGTGGTTCCGGGAAAAAGGAAGCCTGGATATTGCAGTCGAAAGGAATAGATGGTCACTTCGTATCCCTGGTACTGGAATTCTCTGGCGAGTCTTTCTGAGGAAGTGGCAATGCCTCCTCTGAGTGGATGAGCGGGAGACAATAAGACAAGCTGTTTCATCTTTTTACCTTGGGATATGTAGGTTTCAACGAATCCAGGAGACTGGCTTCGGGGTGCAGGTTGATTTCTTCCTCAATGAGGTATTTGTTGCGATCGGCCCCGTTTCTTGAAACCAACTCTGCCAGGAAACCAGTTACGAAAAGCTGGGTGCCAATGATCAAGGTCAGAATGCCAAAGAAAAATAACGGGCGTTCGGCGATGCCAAATTCGTGATAGATCAGTTTTTTGACACTGAGAAAAGTTAGAATGCCAAAGCCGGCGAGAAAGGACAAAGTCCCCAAAGCACCAAAGAAGTGCATGGGCTTTTTTCCGAATTTGCCCACGAAAAATATGGAGAGCAAATCCAAAAAACCAGTGATCAGACGACTCATTCCAAATTTGGTCTGGCCGTACTTCCGTGCTCTGTGGATCACTTCTTTTTCCCCGATCCGGCCAAATCCAGCCCACTTGGCCAGCAATGGAATGTAGCGGTGCATTTCGCCATAGACCTCAATGCTTTTTACTACGGGATTTCGGTATGCTTTTAGACCACAATTGAAGTCGTGCAATTTGATCCCGCTCATCCTTCTTACCACATTGTTATACAGTTTGGAGGGGATGGTTTTGCTTAAGGGGTCATGCCTTTTCTTTTTCCATCCGGAAACCAAATCGTATTTTTCTTTAGTGATCATACGATGTAGTTCCGGTATTTCATCCGGACTGTCTTGCAGGTCGGCATCCATGGTAATGACGACTTCCCCCTTGGCCGCTTGAAAACCGGAGTTTAATGCTGCCGATTTGCCGTAGTTTCGACGAAACTTAATTCCTTTGATATTGGGATTTGCTGCACTTAGTTTTGAAATGACCGACCAACTACCATCGGTACTTCCATCATCAACCATAATGATCTCATAACTGTATTTCTCCTTTTCTACAACCCTCCGGATCCAAGCCTCAAGTTCCGGCAACGACTCTTCTTCATTCAACAGAGGGACTACGATTGATAAATCCATGTGGTAATTTACATTTTCTTAGACCGCAAAAGTAATAACTTTGTCGGACTATTCCCGCCGGAAAAACAAGGCCAGCAGGCCGGAAAGTAGGAACCCACCGATGGCTGTCAGGCAAAATGCCGTAAAAGTATTTGCCAGGCCCACACTAAAATCGCTTTCCATCAACGACTCAAAATAGGGATCGCCAAGCGACTCCCGGATCTGGTCTTCCATATCGATAATGGTCTGTTTCTGAACTTCCGTTAAAGAGGGGTCGATCATGTTGAACAATAGATAGTAAAAGATGTGGTACAAGCCACTTATAATAACGAAAACCCAAAAAGCTGCCGAAATACCATCTCTCAAGGTGAAAGGGCCTTCCATCTGCTCTTTTTCGGCCAAGATAGATCGTACCATAAAGAGCACATAAATAATGAGAGAAGCCCAGCTGAGTTGTGGTTTGAACAAAAAAGCCTTATCGAAAGTATACAGCAGCAGATGGTAGGCAACAACGGCCAGCCCTCCTAAAATGCCAAACTTCATTTGATCGGTCATTTCAAAGCCATTATCTTCTTGCATAGGTTATTTTTTTGATTCAATACTCCGCTTTATGCGCGAAAGCGGCAATAATAATCGCTACAAAGATCCCTAAAAAAAAGAAATATAGGAAGGTGCTGGTGAACAGATTTAAAGGCGAAAATCCAGCAGCGGTCGCTTCGCCGGGGAGGGTGTACATTTGGAACAACCCGGCAATGAGACTGGCCACGAGGATGGGGATGATAAAGTAGGCCATTAGATGCCAGAAGGAGGGTCGGTTTTTTTCGGCCAGATTCCTTCTGAGCAGTGCAATGATTGATAGCGTCACAGTCCAGGTCAAAAGATAGAGGATCGCTTTGTAAAAGAGTCTTTGTACCAAAGTACTCTGGTCACTGCCGTCAATCGTAAAATAACCATTCGTTAAAAACAGCATCAAAATAAAAAGACTTCCACTCAAGAGGCCAAATATACAATGATAAAATAGCGGATGTCGAACGGAAGTCTTTTCGTGAGAATGTTCCAATATTGCCGAGAATTTTAAGCCCCAATTGGCTTTTTCTGAGCTACTGAGGCTGCTATTAACCCAAAAATTACAACTCCAAGAAGACGGAATATGCCCGCCATAAGTGCTATAACTATCGGAGAGGTGAAAAAGTTTATACTTCCTTCCACATCGCTTGCAGAAGCTCCTTGATCTTCTGCCTGAGAAATGGCCATTTCTCTTGAAATTTCGATTGAATCGGGGTCGATGACCTGAACGTACAAAAAGGACCAGAGAATGGTCACGGCAACGATGACAAGACCGGCCATAAAGGCAAGGCTAAATCCGCGCCCAAACGTGATGAATCCGCCAAGGTCTTCATCCCGGTGTTTTTTGATGGCTAAAATGAAGGTAGTAATGAGTATGATCCAATAGATCGGGAATACCATGAATCCATTCATGGCAGTACTGGGGTCGGTTGGGTCGACAAAACCGCTAAATCTGGTAATTAGGTCAACTACCACCATCAACAAAACGGCTATGAAGCCATAACGAATGGCAATAGGACGAAAAGAAGGTTCCGGCTGAACGTTCATTGGCTGGTCTAATGAATTCATAACGATAGAGTTTTTTAGTCTTGATTAATCGAGCGTTAATTTCCTTAACAAAGTCTTAAGAAATTGTTAAAGAACCAAAAAAATTCTATTGACTAGAAAAGACCATCGACCGATTTCGGTTGAAGACCGCTAAAATTTTTCCTCGGAACGGTTGATCGAAGAACGGAGTATTGGAAGATTTGGATTGATTCTGATCCCGGCTAAACACCCATTCGGTGTCCGGGGCGAAAACGCAAAGGTTGGCTTTGGCGCCAATCTCAATAACTGGATCGGGGATCTTGAACACTTGTCGAACTCCGGCGGTCCATTTATGGACAATTTCCGGGAGGGATAGCGATTCTTTAAGTGCGCTGACGGAGATGCTGAAAGCCGTCTGCAAATTGATGATGCCAAAATCCGCGTACGTGAATTCCACCAGTTTTTCCTCCCTTTCCACTGGAATGTGATTGGAGGTTAGAAAGTCTATCGTCCCGTCTTTCAAACCTTGTTTGAGTGCTGCAATGTCAGCCGACGTCCGTAGCGGCGGATTGACCTTAAGATTGGTATCAAAGCTCAGTAATTCATCATCGGATAGTAGTAGGTTTAAAACCGGGACCGAAGCAGTAATGCGAAGTCCCTCTGCTTTAGCCTGACGGACCAATTCGACCGACCCTGCCGTTGATAAATTGGATATATGGATCCTCGATGCTGTGTATCTGGCAAGTTGAATATCGCGTTGAATCATCATTTCCTCCGCTAGGGCCGGAATGCCCTTCATACCCAGTGATGTGCTGATGGCTCCTTCGTTTATTTGTCCGTGATTCGATATGGATTGATCGAGCCCTTGGTTCATGATCAAACCGTCAAAGGCCTTAACGTATTGCAGCGACCGCATCATCAAGCCGCCATTCTGGACCGGATGCAGACCATCGGAAAAGGCAATTGCCCCAGCGTGATGCATGTCGAGCATCTCCGTGATGTCTTTCCCTTCACAATTCTGAGAGATGGCTCCGATTGGATAAATATCTGGCAATAAGTGTCTGCTGTTGTTTTGAATGTAGAGTACCTCTGATTTGGAATGCAGCGTAGGGTAGGTATTAGGCAGTACCGCAATGGCGGTAAACCCTCCTGACGCCGCAGCATTGGCAACGGAATTCAGGTCTTCTTTATGTTCGAATCCTGGATCGCAGGCATGAACGCCGATGTCGATAAACCCGGCGGAAACGCAAGCGCCTTCGAAATCAAATCGTTGATCTACCTGACTTTTGATTTCCGGACCTATGTCGGAGATCGTTCCGTTTTCGTCAATGAGTATGTCCAATAGTTTACCGTCGTGAGGAGCACCTGGCGCAATAATGTTGACTCGTTTGAGTAAGCACTTCATCTAAAGTCAAAATTTCGCCAAAATTAATAAAATTTGGGGAAGGTGGGTTACATTGTGGCACATTGGAAAAAGAACAGAAACAAAAAATAAATGATAAAAGGAATCATCTTCGACATGGATGGGACAATGATCAACAACATGATGATCCATCACCGAGCCTGGCAAAGGAAACTCGCATCGTTGGGAATGGAATTGACCTTAGAGCAGGTCATGGAGAAGGCCCATGGGATCAATGTAGAAATATTGGAAAGGCTTTTCGGTGACCGCTTTACGCCAGAGGAACGCAGCAGGATTTCGGCCGAAAAAGAAGTGGAATATCGGCAAATATACGGTCCCGAAATTCAGCTGCTACCGGGATTGCGAAGTTTTCTGGATCAACTTCACGCAGCTGGGATACCGATGGGAGTAGGCACTGCGGCACCACCCGAAAATGCCGATTTTGTTATGGAGAAGTTGAACTTGCGCCCTTATTTCAAAGCCGTTTATCATTCGGGCAATGTAGAAAAAGGAAAGCCCGATCCGGAAGTGTTTCAGAAGGTGGCAGCGGGAATAG
>JANQRV010000090.1 GCA_028284395.1 Saprospiraceae bacterium | reverse complement strand
CACCCGGTTCAGATGTCCAAACCTGGACATTCCCATTCTTATTGCTGGTCACAAAACGACGATCCCCTGGTACCGGGCTGTGTGCAACATGGGTGATGGCTCCGGACTGTTTAGGGAAAGCTTGTATGAATTGTTCATTGAGTAAGGACCATAAGAGAATATTTCCTTGCACGTCGACGGAAACCACCAGTCCATTTTCCTGGTCAACGGCCAATGAGCTGACCGTATCCGGATGGCCGTCGAATTTGCGCTGACATTCTCCCTTGAGTGACCAAACCTGCACTGCCCCCCATTCTCCTCCGGTCACCAGGTATTTTTTTGCCTCGTAGTACTGCATATCGTAGACGGGTGCATCGGCCTTGAAGAAAGTCTCGGGTACCGCCGTACTCCCGTCAACAGCAGACCAACGGTGGATGCGAATCGTTTTATCCTCCGAGGCAATGACCATCGAAGGGGTTTTATTTCCATCAGCATCGTCATATCCCAGATCAATGACGCAGTTAATGGCGGTCGATGCGGGCCGGAAAGTCCTTTCGATCTGACCATTGAGCGCCGACCATTTGATGATGGTTGCATCGTAAGAGCCGGAGTAGAAATGCTCGCCACTGGGATCAAAAGCGATGCTCAATACCCTTCTTGCATGGCCGCTGAAGTGCTGTGTGTTTTTACCGACAACTTGTCCCAGCGGCGCATTCGCCTGCCATTCGTAGATGTTATCGTTCATACCGGCAGCCATGATTACGTGTCCGGATGGGCTGTAGGCCACATCGGCAAAATAAATATTCGACAGGGGTTTGGGCGCTTCCTTGAATTGGAGGGTCTGGATAGATTCTCCATTTTCAAGTCGCCATTCCTCCAGGTGCCATTTGCCCGTTTCAGACCAAGTGCACAGGGTCAATAATTTGGAGCCACACGGACTGCAAGTCATTGCGTGTACGCTGGCCGCCCCTCCAGTTTCCGGTCCTTTGGCAGTGGGTAAGAATTGATGTAAGGTAGAGCCGGTAGCGGTGGAAACCATGACCGCTGCCTCATCCTTCATCCCGGCAACAAATGACCTTCCTTGGTAAACGTACCGGACACACAAGACGGCTTTATCGCCATTCTGGCGATAAGTGCGTTGACATTTACCGGTTTCGATCGACCATTCCTTTACCGTACCATCCTCAGAAGCTGTCAGAATACATTTTCCATTCGGATGGTAGTCGACACTGCGGACCCAGCCGGAATGTCCTCGGTAGACCTGCAAACAGGCGCCGTCTTTGACCCTCCATTCGATGATTTTATGATCTTCCGAGACCGATACGATCCGGTTGCTGTCGGGACTAAAGGCAATGGCATAAATTCGATCTTCATGACCGTGCACACCGTGAAAAGTACGGACATATTGATTGGTATCGACGTACCAAAGTTTAATCGTGTGATCTTCGGAGGCAGTGGCCAAAAATTTACCGTTAGGGCTGATCCTGACGACAGTTACACCATCGCTGTGGCTCTGGGAAAACCATTGCTTGGGTGACATTTTACAATGGTCCCAATGGCTTTTAATCTCATGGCCGTTGGGGTCGACAGCCTTACAATCGATCCGGTTGAATTCGAAACCAATCAAATGTAAACTCGAAAGATCCATTCCGATCAGCGTTCCTCTTATCTCTTGTCGAACCGTCAGAATATTCCAGACGGTATACCGTAGTCGATCCCAGACGAACACCCCTCGGCATACGTCAAGCACTTGGTCGAGAAGGGTAGGTTCGAAAAAATCGTTCCAACTTCTCCCCGGCGGTAATTCCGCCGGCAAGAATTCATAACTTTGATAATGCTCGCCAATCATTTCCCCCAACATCTTCCGGACGTGGGGCGGCAGAATGCGCTCGCGTAATACGGCTGGAATTTCTTCTTTCTCCAGGGAGAATCCAATTTCATTCATTACGTGTTTGGCGGCGAAGAAATCCTGATAGCTGTGATGGGTAAATCGCAACATAACGCCCTCCCAGCCGACGGGAAAAAGCTCCTTGGTAAAATCGTGCATCAATCGCTCAAAGCGGCCAATCTCTTCTACCAACGCCAACTCCCCTACCTGTAACGCCCTAATGTGCCGACGATAACGTTGGATGTGTTTCCGGTGTGATTTGGAAGACCGGAAAAAATGCGGTTCATTGAATCGCCGGAAGGCTTCATTGATCAACTCTTCCAGGTCGAGATTCCGGATCTCCAAGGTCATATCGATTTCCATCCGGTAGGCGATGAACGGCAGTAGATATTGCACCAGGAAGTGATTGCGGGCACATTCCTCGGGATCGTTGCGGTTGGCCTCTTCGAAACGAGCCAATTTCATTTCGATGTAATTCCAAATCAACTCTGCCGTCCGGTTGATTTCCGGTTTCAAATCGGCATTGTTCAAACGGGAGGCCTCGTTTTGCACACCCGCAAAAAGGGACAAAAGCATCGGAGTGGACAAAAGGTCCCGCAGCTTTTCGTTCAAGCCATCGTAAGCAACCGCAGATTGCTGTTCCTTCAGATAGGCGGCAATCTGCTCTTTACTCAATTTTTGCAGATACCACTCTTGGAAACCCTCCGTAAACTTGTGATTGGAATAAAAGTGCGTAGTGATCACTATCTGAATGCCACTCTTTCGGCCAATGTTGATCCACTCTTCATTGAGTTGGATCAGGAGCGGAGTAATGTCTCCCGACACTTCATTGAGTCCGTCCAACATCAACAAGAGTTTCGGACCTTGATCGCTGTCCTTTGATTGCTGCAACCAGGCCCATAGGCTGTTTTCCAAATCATTTTCTAAAATCCTCGCCCCCAGATAGTAGCGCGCGATATAGGTAGTCAGGAATTTGCGTTGAATTTCGGGCGCAGCCCGGTTGTATTGGTTCAGGGCTACATAAATGGGGATTACCGGTATCTGATCTTGTTGAAGGTATTGGCCCCACAGCCAGATCAAGGAAACAGTCTTCCCCATGCCCTCCTGACCAATGACAAGAGCATTTCCTCCGTTACCGGTCTCTTGCCAGAGAGCTTGCAAGGCAGCAATATTCAAGTGTCCCTCTGCGGCTTTGCGACCTTCTGCGATCCCGGCCAGAATATGCTCCGAGATCCGTAGATGCTCAAAACGCCCTTGTGGCCCCATGATCCAATCGTAGAAGATACGGGATCCAGCCTTCAGAAGTTCGGGAATATCCTCGTGCGTTACCGACTTCTTGCCGTGAAAGTGCTGAATCACTTTATTGCCGGCTACTTTGTCTCCACCAACGAAATCGCCAGAAAACCGGGCATTTTCGAGGTTATGTCCGTGAATATGTTGAACATTCTTCGTCTGTGATCGGTCAATTTCGATGTTCCCGCCGGCATTCACCTTGTTCAAAGAGGTATTGTTATCACCGGAAATATTGGTTTCGTCGTTGTGAACTTCTTCTGACATCTAAATGAATCATTGTTTTTAAAGTATCTATACGGCTAAGTTATGAATTGGTCGTGTTATCGGCCGAAACGTCATCGCCCCCCACCTGATCACCGCCGATGTTGTCGCCGGCAATGAAATCACCACCAAAACTGGCTCCGCTCAGGTTATGCCCACCGATATTGGTGGTATTGGTCTCTTCGGAATCGTCAATACTGACGTCGCCGGCGATGTTGGAATCGGTGATGACTACGTTATCGTTTCCGCTGACGTTGACAGTTACGTTTTTGATTTCGGCTAGGATGTCGTCCGGACTCGGAGGTTGGCCGCCTTCCGGTAGGCCGGCACCGCCCATTAGCAGGGCAATAGGGAAATTCTCTCCGTAATACCTGGCGTTTGGAGTTTGAGACTGGCCGTATTGCGATTGGGTAGTGCCCGGTACGCTGTCCAACACGTAGCTCATTAAGTCCAGCACATTGACGGTGGTGTCCTCACCGCTTTTTTTACCGTGGCCGTTGAGGGCTTCGATGAGGTGGTAGGTGAAGATGCTCATGTCGGCTTCCTTGTGGATCCAGGACAGTTCGGAGCCTCGGGAGGAGACCAGTACGGCTCGGGTTGGGGGTCCGATGGGTTTGGAGCCGGGAGAATTATTCTCTTGTTCATCATCATCGGTAACAGGTTTGGAGCCAGGAGAATTATTCTCTTGTTCATCATCATCGGTAACAGGTTTAGAACCAGGAGAGTTATTCTCTTGTTCATCATCATCGGTAACAGGTTTACCAATCGAAGAATCTATGAAGGCGCCTACATCTACAGGATTCCTGATGAAACCGGACGGAATCGAAATTGCTGCATTTGTTTCTCCAGCATGGCAACAATCCAATAGCAAGAGTAACCGATGAGCTGATAACTCTCCTATTTTTTCTGAGAAGAATTGATCTTCAATTCCAGTCCCCCTTGGGTCCAGTCGATTAAAATCGTAGGGAATTAGATAGTATTCTCCTGCTGACTTCTTGTAACCGTGCCCTGAAAAATAAATGATTGCAGATGCTTCTGGATTTCCTTGCAGCTCCTCCGCTAACTCTGCCAAATGTATCAGTATGTTTATCCTGGTAGCCTCATTGCCTAGTAATACTTTGACTTTATCCTTCTCGTAACCACCTTTATTGGGATCTAGCAGGACTTGTTCAATGATTTTGACATCTTTTTCGGTGGCCGGCAATGGAACTGCATCTCCGGGATTTAGTTGATCACTAACGCCGATTAAAAGGGCATACCCTCGATTAAATGTGGTGCTCATATTATTGGGTTTACAGTGTTATAAAATTTTCTTGTATGGATATTATAATCTTAAATTGACATTTTCTTCCATCTTCTTTTTCCCAATAAGTTTAAAAGGTAAGCGCAAAACCACCCTGGTACCGGTAGAAATTCCGTTGTCATCACGTAGGTCAACGATTTCAACCCTTGCCTTCCTTATTTTTCCCGTGCTCTTCAATCTCTCCTCATTGATCTTCATCCCGTGAGACTTCTGTTTTAGGACTGAATTAGATTTCATTTGTCTTGACTTTTCACGACCAATCCCATTGTCCTCAATGGTGCAAACCAGCAACTTGTTACTTCTTTCAATAAATATTTTGATCCTTCCAGGACCAATCTTGGGCTTGATACCATGCCAAATAGCATTCTCTATGTATGGTTGTAAAATCATTGCCGGCACTTCGATCAACTCTGGTTGCAGTCCTGCAGCAACTCGAATCTCATAGCTGAACTTATCTTTGAATCGCAATTCCTCCAGAGCCAGGAAATGTTCCAAGGTCTTCAATTCATCGGAAAGAGAAATATCTAAATCCCTGGAACTATTCAATATACGCCTAGACAAACGAGAGAACTTGATTAAATACTTAGATGCAGCTGCGTTTTCACCTAAATTTACCAAGTTCTCGATTGCATTCAGGCTATTGGAAAGAAAGTGAGGATTAATCTGTGCCCTTAATGCTTCCATTCTTGCTCTTAATTTGCGCTGTTCAGCTCTTTGCAAAAAGACAATAAACAAAAGGATAGCAAGAGAAATTATTACAATGCCGGAAATCAGCAATTCCTTTCTTTTCCTAGCTCCGATTTTTTCACTTTCCTCCCTTTCCATTTTCCTGATCCTTTGATTGGCATTAGTTAAGTTAGCTGTCAGTTGTTCAGTAACTAAATTGTAACTGGAACTAATGTATCTGGAAATATTGTCTCCTAAGATATCGCTGCATTGCCATTCGCCTTGACCATCAATAAACCGGTTGACACATGTTTTTAAGATGTTCTTAGTCAAATTATCCATAACCGTCAAAGCACCTTTTTTTCTGGCTTCTTCGATGGCAATTTTATAATAGTTCAAGACAGTATCGACAAATTGATAAGATTGATTTACATAAAACTTTATTGAATCAGGATTGCTATAGGTTTCTGATTTTTTGTATAAAATTGCTGCTTTGCTCTTGAAAGTTATCCCCAAACGCTCATAGCTGTGATATTTGCCCTCTTTTTGGATGCGCAATCTGTTATTTAAAATTTGTACAATCCGGTAAAGCGTTTTATCGTCTTTCGTCTTCTTATAAGATGCTAAAAGATTAATGCTTTGATTTAGATAAACCCATGATAACAATTCATTGTCATTATAGCTTTGGGCTACGTTTTCGCAAATTTTGTATAAAGAATCTGCTCCGGGCTTGCCTTCTTTATCCCATAAGCTTCCAATTGAAAGCATTAATCTGGACAAGCTGATCTGATCATCAATGAGGGAGAAACCTGCAAAACTCTGCTGAAAATACTGATTTGCTTTTTCAGGATCCGCTCGCTCATAGGTTGTGCCTAAATCATATAATATTTCAGCTGAAAGGCCAATTGAATCCTCTACATTTAAGTTTGCGGATTCCAGTGTTTCAAGTCCAAGTAAAAAGTAATTCCTTGCAGTATCAAGTTTCAATGGTCTGCCTCTATCAAATTGCCTAAAATGAATAATTCCTATTAAGTCGTAGGCCCTTATCAACCAATCCTTTCTACCTAGACGTTTAAATAATTGAGCACTGAATTCTGCATCCGGCAGAGCATCCTCAATTCCTCCCCCCCAAGCTTGCAACCTTCGTTTCATCAAAGCGATATAGTAAAGACTAATCGCCCTTTGTAAATCCCAATTTTCTTTGGTTGCCTGCTGATACGCTTCTTCAGCGTAGAACAGAGCAGTTGCCACATCATACCCCTTCAATCGGTCCGCAACTGCTAATAAACTGTCTACTCTCTCCCCAGCGTTTGCTATAGATTGAATGTTATTCATTACTATATCGATGTCCAAGAACTTTTCCAACTTATTGGAAGTATAATCAGTCTGCCGGAAAAGTTCGGTATCAATGGCAGGTTGCTGGCTACAACCGGTAAAACCAAGCACAACCAAGATAGAGAGGAGGCCAACCAAGTAACCAAATCGGGAAGCTTTCAAGTACACAGAGTAATAGGTGTTATATTTATTTGCTACAGTCAGCATTCGTTTTATCAATAACTAAAGTTATGTAAAATATCCTCACCATGCATCACGCGCGGTCACATTAAAACTTGAACAAAACTACATCAGCACGTTGAATGGGCCAATAAGTACAAGGTAACTGGGGCCTGTGAAAGGGTGGCTGGTACCTTTTGTTAGGTAATGGGACATTACGCCAATCCCCATTCATCTAAATTGGCCAGGAAGCTTTCTTTCCGGCGGCGAGACACACTGATGGCTTTGCCGTTGCTCATGACGACGAAACCGCCTTCGTTGCGAATGTATTCCTTCAGGTGGTTAAAGTTAATGACAAAGGAGTGATGGACCCGGCAAAAGCCGTAGGTCGATAGCTGTTCTTCGACCCAGCCGAGCGACTTGGTGAGTTTGACGGTCTTTTTCCCCGTCAGGTAGAGCAAAGCCACATTGTCATTGGCTTCTGCGTAGATGATGTTTTCCAGTTGGATGAATTCTTGGCCGGTAGCAATGGGAAAACCGATCTTGGAAGGGCGGTTGGGTGGCGGAGCCGACTGAATATGCTCGCGAAATCGAGCCTGCACCTTGCTTACGG
>JANQRV010000082.1 GCA_028284395.1 Saprospiraceae bacterium | reverse complement strand
AGCGGTACGCTCCCAATGCCGGCATTCTGCACTTTGGCACCCACGCCAAACTGGAAGATTCCGACCCTCTATTGAGTTTTTTGGCCCTCACCCCGGAGCCGGAAAAAGATCAAGATGGATACCTCTACGCCTACGAATTGTACAACCAGCCGTTAAATGCACAATTGGCGGTTTTAACGGCATGTGAAACCGGATTGGGCACCTACCGGCAGGGAGAAGGTGTACTATCACTGGCTCACGCTTTCCGCTATGCAGGTTGTCCAAGCGTCGTCTACAGTTTGTGGAGCATCGATGACCAACAATCAAACTGGTTGATGGATCGCTTTTACGAATTGCTCTGGGAAGGATTGCCCGTATCGGAAGCCTTGCGGCAGGCAAAGTTGCGCTACCTGGAAGCCCACCCCGACCAATTAGCTGCTCCGTTCTTCTGGGGAGGCATCGTTTTGACCGGCGACAATCTCACCGTGGAGAAGGCTGGTTTTTGGGCCTCCTGGTCGTGGTGGATATTTGGGTGCTTACCGGTCTTGCTCATTGTTTTCTATTTGCTGAACCGGAGAATCAGATGATGTTGGTAAAAATGCACCTTAAAAAAATATTAGAAGAACATGATGACCTTTTCGCCTGCCTTCCTATTAAGGGCTGAGCAGATATCCAAAAAATGTCCTTATGTTAAATACCATTTTGTATTACTTTTGAGTGGTGGCTTTGGCTCCTAGAGCAACAACAGAGACCACCGCAACAATAGAAAAGATGCTAAAGGTATTACAAGCGAAAGCGAAAGGCTATTCGGACGAACAATTGTTCGACGGCCTACTGGAAAACCACAAGGGCGTGTTGGAACACATCTACCGGGAGTTTTATCCGATGGTCAGACAGAAAATTCGCCAGTTGGGCGGTCAGGAGGAAGATGCCCGGGACATGTTCCAGGAAGGATTACTGGCTACGTGGCAAAACGCCCGGTCGGGCAAATTCACGCTGCGGGAAGGAGTGCGGTTGAGCACTTACCTGGTGCGGGTTTGCCATCTGCGGTGGTTGGAGAAAACGAATAAGGCCTCCAGCCGCAAAGAGCAGGCCGTAGAGACCTACGAAGAGCGTGGAACCGACGACCACGTATTGTCCCGATGGTTGAAGCGGGAAGACCAGGATGAATTCACCCGAATCTTTGGCCAATTGGGGGAACGCTGTCGAAATCTTCTGCAACTTTTTTATTACGAGCGTCAAGACCTAACGAGCATTGCCCGGGAACTGAGCATCGGAGAGCGGTCGGTCAAAAATGAAAAATACCGCTGTATGCAACGATTGAAGAAGGTCTATCAACTAAAATAATCGATTATGGACCAGGCAAGTTTTGAGAGAATCGAAGCCTTTGTTTTGAAGCGCATGAGCGACCAAGAGCGAAAAGCCTTTCTCCGGGAAATGGAGGAAAACGAAGCTTTGCGATCGGAGGTGGCTTTACAAACGGAATTGATCAATGCGATTGAAACCGAGTCGATGAAGGCTGCACTCACTTCGATGCACGAGGAACATTTTGGGAAAGGAGCCCCATCCGCAGGCAACCGCGGGGTTTTTAGGTTGCCTCGGGGTTGGGCGATGGCGGCGTCAGTAGCGGTATTGATTACTGCCGGCTGGTTTTTACTCCGCAGTCCCGAGGCTCCTACAGCACAACTTTATACGCAATACTACATCACCGATCCGGGTTTAGCTACCACGCTCAGTGTACAAAGCGACCCAACTTTTGTGGAGGGAATGGTCGATTACAAACTGGGTAAAATAGAAGCTGCTATTGAACGGTGGCAGCCATTGCTACAGCAGAATCCGACCAGTGATACGCTGCGCTATTATTTGGGAATGGCCTACCTGGAATCCGATCAAACCATGCTTGCCATTGAACAACTGGGGCAAGTCCGATCAGTTGACACGGACCTTTCGGAACGAGCCCAATGGTACCTCGCCCTGGCCCATCTGAAAAACGAAAATACCACGGAAGCAGTCAAATTACTGCAACAGCTTGCCAATAGCAATTCCGGCAAACTAAGCGATCGGGCTAGCCAGTTACTGACCGAATTGTAAAATGAATTCCGATGGAATTTTCTAATTTCATGCGGGATTCTTAAATCAGGTCTAAAATACTTCTAAACTACCTCTCACTGATGAGCAAAACGACACCTTTTCTATCTTCAATTTTATGTATGCTAGCACTGACCTCTCTAAGTGCCCAGCAAATTGACCCGAGTTTATTCGACGCCCTGAAAGCGAGAAACATCGGCCCCGCCGGCATGAGCGGACGGGTAACGGCCATCGATGCCGTAGTCGCTGATCCAAACATCATTTTCATCGGCACTGCTGCCGGCGGTGTCTGGAAATCCGAAAACGGCGGACTATCTTTCACGCCGGTCTTCGATCGGGAAAAAGTAAGTTCGATCGGGGCAGTAGCCATCAATCAGCAAAATCCCAATGAAATTTGGGCCGGAACGGGAGAGGGCAATCCGCGCAACAGTGTTTCCAGTGGCTACGGCTTGTATAGAAGTAGGGACGGCGGTCGCAATTGGACCTATATGGGACTGGGAGCAACCCGGAATATTCACCGAATCATCTTGCACCCGCAAGATCCCAATACCGTTTGGGTCGGCGCCATTGGAATGCCCTGGGGAGAACATCCGGAGAGAGGTGTTTTTAAAACCACAGACGGAGGAAAGACCTGGAAAAAAGTACTGTACATCGATGCCAAAACGGGCGTCGGCGATCTGGTCATCGACCCCACCAATCCGAATAAACTGATTGCCGCCATGTGGGAACACCGACGCTGGCCCTGGTATTTTAATTCCGGCGGACCGGGCTCCGGTATCCACGTATCTTTTGACGGTGGAGAAACCTGGGAAAAACGAACGGCAGAGAGCGGTCTGCCTAAAGGCAATCTGGGACGAATCGGATTGGCCATTGCTCCCGGCAAGCCCGACTACGTTTATGCCTTGGTGGAGTCCAAGAAAAACGGCTTTTACAAGTCTACCGACGGCGGCTTCACCTGGAAGCTGGTTGCCACCAAGGGCATTGGCGGCAGGCCTTTTTATTATGCCGATATCTTTGTTGATCCGAAAAACGAAAACCGGATTTTTAACATCCATACGACTGCCGACGTAAGTCAGGATGGTGGCAAAACCTTTGAACGTTTGATCCCCACCGACCTGATCCACGTCGACAATCACGCCTTTTGGATCCACCCCGACAATCCCAAGCTCATGATGAACGGAAATGATGGGGGTTTTTGCTTGAGTCGTGACGGGGGCAAGACCTGGGATTATGCCGAAAATATTCCACTGGGGCAGTTCTATCACATCCGGGTCGACAACGAAACTCCCTACAATATTTACGGCGGCCTGCAGGACAATGGCAGTTGGCGCGGCCCCAGTCAGGTCTGGCGGCGCAAAGGCATCCGCAATGCGTATTGGAATCGGATCGGCACGGGCGATGGATTTGACGCTATGCCCGATCCATTGGACAAACGTTTCGGCTATTCCCTATCTCAGGGTGGCAATCTGAATCGATTCGATCTGGAAACCGGGTTGCGCACCAACCTCAAACCGTACCTGAAAACCGATGAGCCGCTGCGCTATCATTGGAACGCTGCCCTGGCCATCCATCCGCAGGATCAAAAGACCGTTTACCTGGGCAGCCAGTACGTACTAAAGTCTTCTGATCACGGACATTCCTGGTCGGTCATCTCTCCAGATCTAACCACTGATGATCCGGACAAGCAACAACAGGTAACCACCGGGGGACTGTCGCTGGACAACAGTGGGGCGGAAAACCACACCACTATTATATCCATCGACCCGAGTCCAATTCGAGAGGGCGTTATCTGGGTCGGCACCGACGACGGAAACATTCAACTGACCCAGGACGGCGGCAAAACCTGGACCAGCCTAAGTACCAACATAGCGGGCATGCCGACGGGCAGTTGGGTCGCTCAAGTAAATGCCTCGCTCCACGATCCAGCCGAAGCCTTTGCCGTGGTGAACAACTACCGTCAAAATGACTGGAAGCCTTATTTATTTCACACCAGGAACTACGGAAAGAGCTGGAAGGCAATCATCGACGAAGAAGTTACCTGGGGGCACACCCTGGCCCTGGCCCAGGATCCGGTAGAGGAAAACCTCCTTTTCCTGGGAGCTGAAGACGGATTGTACGTCAGTATTGACAAGGGAGAAAATTGGACCAAATGGACCTCCTTTCCCTCGGTGCCAGCCAGAGACCTGGTCGTCCATCCCCGGGAGCACGATTTGGTGATTGGTACGTTCGGGCGGGCAGTATGGATCCTCGATGATATCCGCCCGCTCCGGGAGTTGGCCAGCAAGGGTTATCAAAAGGTCATCGATCAGTCTTTGTATCTCTTCCCGGTACCGGACGCTTATCTGGCCTTTCTGGGAGAACCCAACGGATATCGCTCGACGGGAAATGGTCTTTTCTTTGGGGAAAATCGGCAGCAGGGGGCACTTCTTACCTTCTATCTGAAAGAACTGGGAGAAGAAAAGAAAGCTACCGTGCAGATCTATAATGAGCAGGATCAATTAATTCGCACCTTTAAAGCAGACGCCAAAGCCGGTAGCAATCGCATCACCTGGGATTTGCGTCGAAAAGGAGTGGCCAATCCGTCGCTGGAAAGCCCTAAAAAAGACGCCGCAGAGCCACGGGGGCATTCGGCGTTGCCGGGCACTTATACCGTAAAGGTGACGTACGGTGAGGAAGCGGCCAAACAAACCGTCAAAGTCATCGCTGATCCCGCCTTAACGGTAACCAACGAACAGATGGTGGCCAAGGCACAGTTGTTCGAAAACCATTACCGCAATGTCGCCGCATTCGGCAAGAAAATGAACCAATTGGGCGAAGCAAAAGAATTGACCGAACTCGTCAAAAAACAGCTTTCCAAGCAGGGAGCCCAGGAGGCACTCGTAAAAAGCAGCGACGCATTGCTCAAAAAGATGGAAGGAATTGCAGAAAAGGTGCGCGGTCCGAAAGATGTGCAGGGCTTGTATCGCGACCCCAGTTTGCTCAACGCTAAGTTACGGGCGGCTAGTCGCAGTCTACAGGACATCATTTATCCGGTCACCGAAACGAATCAGTACCTGGTGCAGGCTTTTGAAGAAGCCATGGAACCCCTGATCATTGAGATTGATGATTTTCTCCAAAAAGATTGGCTGGAATTTCGCAAGGGATTGGACGCCGGAGAATTTCAATGGTTTCCGGATTTTTGAGTTTACCAAAACTACTGCAGAACTGCTTCAAATTGAAGGTATCTGATTTTTTTGTTAGGTGCAAAACCCTTTATTGACCTCAGTAGCTCATTTTAGTTATTGCTGGAATGCAATAGCACCAATTGATCTTTTGCCGCTTGAAGATCTACCGAATCACCGTCGTCTTCAAAGCCATCGTAAATCTTTTGTAGCAGTTCGACGGCCGCTCTGGTTTTACCGGTTTCCTGCCACAGGCGAGCCAATTCGCATGCTGCTCTTAATTCATAGGTTTTGGCAGCTTGTTTCCTCGACATAGTTAAGGCTTCCGTTAGTAGCTTTTCGACGACGGTGATATCCGCTCCGATTGCTTTAGAAGCGAGGGCTTTGATTCGCAGGAATTCGGCAGTCTTATTGTGCGAGCCAGTTTGGTTGGCATGATTGAGAAATTGTTCCAACCAGGTCAATGCAGCCTCGTATTCACCATCCTGGCAATGCAATTCAGCTACGTAGGAAGACAATGTCACCGCAAAAGTTTTGAACCCGATGCTAAAGCAGACGTTGAGCAATTGTATCGCTGCATCCTTGGCCTTTTGGTCCCCCTGAAATGCGCGGGCGATGTTGTAGTAGACTTCGGCGGTCAGTGTAAATACCGGATCGCCAAATTCGCGCACAATCGGCAGGTATTCTTCAATGGCCAACTCGGCCTTTTCCCATTCCCTTGCCTCCAGAGCCATTAAAGAAATAAAGGTATGGATGTGATACAGTGAGCCGGAGTCCTGGTAGTCCTCAGCAAAGTCCAGATGTTGGCGGGAAATCTCCTTTGCCCGTCTGGTATGCCCCAATATCTGTAGGGCGACGATCAGCCAGGCTCTCGCAAACACTTCGATGTATCCACCAGGTGTTAACGGCCACGGGAAAGGTAAAGAGGGATCGGCCAGCTCAATGATTCTTTCGGCATACTGGCGGCATTGCTCAAATTCCCCTTTCCCAAAGGCTGGGAAACATTTTTGACAGTGAAACAGTTCGAACCAGTATCCAAATTCCGGATCCTTTGCCAATTCGGATTCGATGGTCAATAGTTCGTCGACCGTCTGGTAGTCTTCAGTATTGGTGTAATAGCTCACCAGCCCCATGAATACGATTCCCAACTTGGGATTGACCGGCAGTTTTTCGGCAATTTCACGAGCCCGGTCAAAGGTTTCTCTCACTTTTGGGTGTGGGAAGCCGTGAGAAACCACAAAGGTTCCTCCCTGGGTTAGTCGGAAATCCAGTTCAATCACTTCCCGCTGGGTTTTATCTTTAATGTGAGATAGCAATTCAATTCCCTTATTCAAGTGTGCGTGGGTTTCTAAAGAGGCATTTTTCTGGCTCGACAATTGCCCGGCTTTTAACCAGATGGGAATGGCTTTCAGGGGCTGGGCGGCCTCCGTGTAGTGATGCGCTACAATTTCCGGTTGGGCCTCCGCAATGTCTACAAATTGATGTTCCAATACATTGGCCACCCGATGGTGCAACTGCTGGCGGCGACTCTTCAACAAGGATTCATAGGCAGTCTCCTGGATCAGGGCATGCTTGAATTGATAGACAGGGTGCAGCCCTTCCGACCGGTATTGAAATATTTCTGCTTCCAGCAATTCCGAAACGGATTGATTCAGGCGGTCTACTTCACGGGGAAGAACGGCGTGCAACAGTTGGAAGGAAAATGCACGCCCCAAAACCGATCCCATCTGCACGACATCTTTGACATTGGAGAGACGGTCGAGACGAGCCAGCAGCGAATCTTGCAGAGTCGAGGGAATATCGAGTGCCGAAAGAGGTCTGGTCAGTTCAAACCCGTCCGGTTTTTCCAACAAAAGCCCGGATTCCATGATCATTTTCGTCAATTCCTCAACGAAGAGCGGAACCCCCTGTGTCTTCTCTACGATTTGTTCCAAAACCTCCTTAGGCAGGGCCTTTCCTTCCGTTTGATGTCGGCAGATCTCCGCCATGTCCTCTGCAACCAATCGATCCAGCGTAATAGGTGTCCAATCGGTTGTCTTTTCCCACTCGGGTTTGAAGACCGGACGCGTCGTGCAGAGTAGTAAGATAGGGTGTTGAGCCACTTGTGTCAGAAAGAGCTTCAACCATTCCCGGGTGGATGCATCCGACCAGTGCAGGTCTTCCAGTAGAAATAGTTTTGGTTGGTTCGGAGCACCAATGAGCAGTGCTTGAATCAGAAGTTGGATGGTCCTTTGCCGCCTTGCCACGGGACTAATGACCAGCGAAGGAAACTCTTCGGAGGGAATGGAGAGAAATTCCACCAAAAGGGGCATTGCCGATTTAAAATCCATATTGGCCTGTAAAACGAAATCCTCCAGTTTGATCAGCTTTGCAGCCGTTGCATCTCCGGGTTCAAATTGCAATATGGTCTTTTCCAATAATTCGATCAACGGGTAAAAAGCACTGTTGATGTGGTGTGCCGAACATCTCGCCTCCAAGATCAGAACTTCCGATTCTTGGGTTACCTGGTCCAAAACGGCATCAACCAAACGGGATTTGCCGATTCCGGCTTCTCCGTTCAGCAATACAATTTGCCCTTGCCCCATTTTGGCCCGCTGCCAAAGACCTGCAATTTGCTCCAGTTCTTGTCGACGTCCAACCAATGGAGTCAATCCCCTACCTTTGGCGATGTCCAACCGCGTTTTGGCATCCGTTTCCCTCAGTACCCGGAAGACTTCCATTGGCTCCGAAATTCCTTTCAAGCTGTGTGCCCCCCTACTCTCCACCGCAAACCAGCCTTGTACTAAATTGAAAGTTTGTGGACTGATTACCAATCCATTGTGCGGAGCAACCCCTTCCAAACGCGCGGCGATATTGACCGTTTCACCAAGTGCCAAATGATCGTCTACCACCACCAACCCCGTATGAATGCCAATGCGCACTTTGATGGGAGTTTTCCCGGCAGCTTCCCACAATCGATTGGCATTTGTAACGGCTTCTAAAATCCCCAGTCCAGCTTTAACCCCCGCCTTGGGTGCATCCTCCAAACCCTTTGGATATCCGAAATATACCAACAGGCCATCACCTAGATATTGTGCAATGTGACCGCCCAAACCTTCAATGACTTTCTCCGCCAAATGATGATAATCAGTGATCACTTTCCGAAATTCTTCGGGATCGAGTTTTTCCGAAAGAGCAGTAGAGCCCACCAGATCACAAAATAAAATGGTCAATTGTCGTCGCTCCGCCACGGATATTTTTAGCTTAGCGCCGCAATTGTTACAATAATTAGCGGTGTCGGGGTTTTCGTGTTGGCATTGGTGACATCTCTTCATCTGTAAAGCGCTTTGGGGTGAAAAAGGATGACTATGAAATTAGAAAAAAATCTTGGTGATGACTCATTTAACGCGAGAGATAAATTTGTAGGACCCTGGGATTTTTTGGATATTGGCTTGCCTGCTTATAACTTACAAAAAGAATAGTACTAGTGATTTACAAACCAGATCATTACAATTCTCTATCACCGTATTTAATTGTCGACGAAGCCCAAAAATTAGTGGAAAGACGTTTCGATCACGAAAATGGGAAGATCGCCCATATTGAATTAAAGTTAGACGATTCGGTAATAATGATCAGCGACAGCACGGAAAACTATCGCGCCAACAAGTCCATGCTTCACGTGTACGTACCGGACGTTTTCAAAACGTTTGATAAAGCCATTGAATACGGTTGTAAAATTATTGAAAAACCCGTCAAGAGGCAAGAAGACCCGGATATCCGGGGGGCCTTTTACGATTTCGCGGGCAACTATTGGGCTGTTAGCACGCAAAAAATCTGATGAAGAAAGTAAATATGAGAAAAAGAACACTGCTACCAATTATGCTATTGATTTCAATTGGCTTATTCAATTGTCAATCGAATAACGAAATCCTTTGGATTAAAGACTGCTCAATTGAGGATAGAGATTCCTGTGGATTTAAAAATATTAATGGGGAGGTGGAAATTGCCTACGGTAAATACCCGATGATCTTTACCGATACCTTCAGGAACTATGCCATTGTTTTAAATCCGGAAGAAGGGTTCGTCGGCATCGACAAAAATGAAAATACCTTGTTCAAAGTTTTCACTTACGACAATGGGCCAGATTACGAAGTTGAAGGTTTTTTCCGGGTTGAAGAAGATGGAAAAATAGGTTTTGTAGATGGCCAAACCGGTACGATTGTTATCGAACCGAGGTTCTCAGCCGCACAACCTTTTGAAAATGGTTATGCGGCTATTTGTGCGGATTGTACAACCAGGTCCGATGGTGAACACACAACGTGGGTAGATGGTGAGTGGGGACTCATCAACAAAAAAGGAGAAATGGTCATGGAGCCTGCATTCGAAAGAATCGTATCAATCGGAACGGATGGCAGTATGACCATTATCGAAAATGGTGAGGAAAAGGAAATCGAAATAAGGAATTTAAAATAAATGAATTAAGGAAGGTCATCCCAAAGACGAACGAGAAGCTTATCTTACGAACAGTTTGGCCAAACAAGATGATGAGCATGGGTAATCGAGATAGTGAGCTATTGCAATACGGCACGGACCTACCCACACAAGCCCTGGATTATCAACTGGTATCTGGGGATCTAATCGGAAAAAATGGAAGGTAAAATCTCTTGGGTTTTATTTGACTATCTTTTCAATACCCTCTCAACGGCCGGACTGATCAGCCTGTTCTCCTTGATTCTCCTGTACGGGCGGAAGAAAGAGAGCGGCCTACATGTCTTCATCGTTCTCTGGGCATTGGCCGTCATACTGCACCTGATTTTTTTTCTCTTAAACCTCAACGAAGCGGGTCCTCCCCTGCCCCTTTTGCAACAACTCGGCTACCCGCTGTCTTTGCTGCATATGCCCTTGTTATATCTTGGGATCCGGACTTCAATGGAACCCGGTCCCGTCGGCAGGTGGGAGATATTCGCGCATTTGCTCCCCTATTTACTATTTGTCGGGGTTTTAGCCGGGTTATCCGCCAGCAGCCCGGAGCCAATCATGGTAAAATCCGGCTTTCTCGTTTTTGCAGATCCAAGACCGATTTGGTTTCAGTCGCACAACGGTAATATTTTGGCCATTTCCGGTGCGGTTTACGCCTTGCTGATCCTGCGCCAGCTTTTCCGGTCCCGCCAATTGCTACAAGCCACACAATCCACCTTACGGCAACACCAATTGAGGTGGATACGATTCCTGATTTTTTCCGGCGTATTCCTCTTTGGCGTCATTTACGTACTGATCATTTTGGGTGCTGAGTGGCAGTTTTTTCCGCGTGGTGCCGTATTCAAATGCGTTTCAGCTTACCTAGGTACATTTGCCCTATTATTCAGTTACCGATTTCAACATCATCTTTTTCAAGTTTTTCAGTCTGCCTCCCTTCGGGACCCAACTACCAGTCTCCCGGAAGAGAAGGCCTCCGCTTCCCCATCTAAAGTTCTTCCCTCCATCGCCAAAAAAATTCAGCGCCAATTACACGACGAACAGTTGTATCTCCAAGAGGACTTATCCCTTTACCGGCTGGCCGAAGCCATTGGGGAGTCGCCGCATACTACCTCCCAGACCATCAACGTCGAGATGAACACCAACTTTTACCACCTGGTCAATTCCGTTCGTATTGCACATGCTCAGGAGCTTTTGCGGGATCAAAATTATGATCACTACAGCATCCTGGGGATTGCACAGGAATGCGGATTTTCCTCCAAATCCACTTTTTACAAGCTTTTCCGGGAACACACTGGCACTACGCCCACTAAATTCAGACAACAACAGTAGTCCATCTCCATCCAGATAGACGCCGGCTCCTCCATTTTCATCCAATTTGGGTTAAAAACAATTCTCCTTATGCAAACGATGTCAATCAAGAACCGGTCTATTCCATTATTTGTATTCCTTTTTACAGCAACATTTTCCATGTTCTGGATGTCCCTACAGTACTTTGACAACGAACCTTCCGGGATCGTAAAGGGAAAAGAAGCAGCGAATTCGCTGATCTACCAGGCATTTCTTCTGACCCATATCTCAATGGGCATCATCGCAATGGTTACCGGCCCCTTTCAATTGATGAAAAGCCTTCGGCGCTTACCCATCCACAAGGTTCTGGGTTACATTTATGCCGTCGCCATCATGGGGTCCGGATTTGCGGGTTTATACATAGCCCCATACGCCATGGGCGGCTTCGTCTCGGCCACGGGCTTTTCCGTACTTTCCATGGTCTGGATTACAACCACTGGCCTGGGTAT
>JANQRV010000185.1 GCA_028284395.1 Saprospiraceae bacterium | reverse complement strand
ATTAGTGGCCTTCGTATTCTGGAATGGTGTTTTCCGAAAAAACATAAAATCCATTGCCCTGGCATTAATCGTCGTTTTCTACTATGGCTCTTTGATCTTTGGTGTTTTGCCGCTCAATCCACAGATTTCCTGGGAAGGACACCTTTTCGGCGCATTAGCCGGCGTCTTGGCTTCGTTCTGGTTCAAAGATAGAATTGAAAAGGATGAAAATAAGCCTTCTTATTCCTGGGAGTCAGAACCTGAGCCCGAAAAAAAGTTCTTCCTTAGAAGAGATGCCTTTGACAAAACAAAGGCGGAACGAAAACGAGCGTCTGATCACGGCTTCAACGACTGGACTTCTACTCATACTTAAACAGAACGAGGCTATCGGCTCATCAAATGAGGCCAATCTTCGTACCATCTGGAATGACGGCACCTTTCTTTAGAACGATAATGCCATCTCTGATACAATAAGTATCGGTTTCGCTGTTCTCCAGCGCCACACTGCCTCTGATAACGACATTATTTCCGATACGGCAATTTTTGTCGATAATGGCTTTTTCGACGAAACAATTATCACCAATACCCATCGAGTTCTGGTCACCGTGAGCCATGATTTCCTCCAACGTTTCAAAATAATCATTACCCATAATGATGCTATTCGAAATCTCCGTATTCTCTCCAATCCGAGATCTGATTCCGATGATCGAGCGTTCGATCTTTTTGGCGTGAATGATACTACCCTCTGCAATGACAGCTTGATTGAACCAGGTTCCAAAAATTTTGGACGGCCCCAATAGACGGGGGCGGGTATAGACGACTTTGTTATTATCGAATAAGTTAAAATCCGGAATGTTATCCGTCAGTTCTATGTTGGCCTCGTAAAAAGAACGAATGGTCCCGATATCGGTCCAGTACCCACCGAAGGAATAACTCGCCACTCGGAAACTGTTTTCAATAGCCTGAGGAATAATTTCTTTGCCAAAGTCGACAGCATCCGGACTTTCGTCAAATAGTCGCAACAAAACATCTTTTCGAAAAATGTAGATTCCCATGGAAGCCAGGTAAACTTTGCCTTCAGACCGAAGATTATCGGGAACTGCAGATTCCCAATCCGGCAGAACATCCGGCTGTGGTTTTTCAATGAAACGATCGATGTAACCGCTCTCATTTACCTTCATAATGCCAAAGCCGGGTGCATCTCTCGAGACAACAGGGATCGTAGCGATGGTTAAGTCAGCATCTTTTTCGATGTGATATTTAGCCAGTACTTCAAAGTTCATCTGGTAAAGCTGATCTCCCGACAGTATCAGAATATAGTCAAAGTCGTGGTTGCGCAAATGATGCATACTTTGGCGGACGGCATCTGCAGTTCCCTGAAACCATTTATCGCTTTTACGGGTTTGCTCTGCCGCAAGAATATCCACAAAGCCATGACTGAATATGTCAAAGTTATAGGTATTCTTGATGTGCTGATTCAGGGAAGCTGAATTAAACTGTGTGAGAACGAACATTCTTCTGAGTCCGGAATTCAAGCAGTTTGAAATGGGGATATCGATTAATCGATATTTACCACCAACCGGTACTGCTGGTTTTGAACGTTGCTCAGTGAGTGGATAAAGTCTGGAGCCCGATCCTCCTCCCAGGATCAGTGCAATCATTTTGATCACCATATTCTTTTTAGTTAGTAGAGTAATTTACCGGGCAAGCTTCAATTTGCCCTAGCTAAAAAACTGTTTATAAATTTGGATGTAGTTGGCGGCAGATTCTTCCCAAGAATAATCCAATGCCATGATCCTATTTCTTAAATGTTCAAATTGCGTTTTCTGTTTGGCATACAAAACAGCAGCGCGGCTAATTGCCCTTTGACCATCCTCTAAATTGAAGTCATCAAATCTGATTCCACTACCGTTCTCCGGGTCCCGATCGATATCAACCACTGTATCCTTAAGGCCTCCAACTGATCTTACGATGGGAATCGTCCCATATCGCATCGCGTACATTTGATTAAGACCACAGGGTTCGACCCTCGAAGGCATCAATAGAAAATCCGAGCCGGCATAGAGTTGATGCGCCAACTCTTCATTGTATTCCAGTGCCAAATCCAAGCGGTCGGGATAATACCGCTTCATTGACCATAAACGGTCCATCAGCGCTTCTTCTCCGGTCCCAAGTATGAGAAACACTACTTTGGTTCTATTGTCTAGTACTTTACTGATCAAATCCGGTAAAAGGTCAGCTCCCTTCTCACGCACCAAACGTCCAATGAAAGCAATAACCGGTAGTCTTGAATCGAATACGAAACGCCTACTTAGTACTTGTTTGTTTTTGTTTTTGAATGATGTGGGATCCCCCTTTAAGTGATGGATTAAATAGGAATCTGTTGCAGGGTCCCAAACTTGAGTATCGATGCCATTGAGAATACCTACGGACTTATACTGTTCGTGCTGGATAAGCCATTCTAAACCATTCGACCACTCCTTTAATTCTTCTAAATAGGATTTGGAAACAGTCGTGAACCGCCAAGCAGTCTTGATGGCCGTAGCAAGGGGATTAATGGCATTATTCCAATCCAGTATGCCCCTCGCCCCTTGCTCAAACCATGGCAACAAATATAAATTTTGCCAGCCGAAGGACCCGTGATATTCTCCATTATGGATCGTAAAAACAGTGGGGATCTTACCTAGACTTTTAAAATCCGGACAATGCTTTATGAAAAAGGGAATCAAACCTGAATGATGATCGTGACAATGGAGAATGGATGGTGTTCCGGGCGAACCCGAAATCCATTGTAAAACCGCCATTTGAAAAGCTATATACCTTTCTACATTGTCTTCGTACCCTCTTCCGGATGCATCGTTATAAATTCCACTACGATCGAATTTACCTGGAATATCAACAACAAATAAAGGGAAACCTAAAGCATCTCCTATCTCTTTCTCAATGATATACGGTATATAATAATTGTGGATGCGAATAGCCCCCTTAAAAATTGGACTGAATTTGTTTTCTTCCATCCATTTGCTGCGGTACTTCGGAATGACCACCCCCGCCGGCCACCCGGCCTTGTTTAAATACTTGGGGAGTGATCCTACAACGTCGCCCAATCCACCGGCTTTAGCTGCAGGATAACATTCAGCGCTGATGTGCAGTACCTTCATTAAATGATGATTGATCTCCTCCTCAAGGTAAAGGATTCTGATCTCATTTTCTATTCAAGCCGGATAAAATTGTGGCTTCCTCTAAAGTTTTGTTTCACTTGCTTTTGCAAGTAATTCCCGAAACCGGACTTCGTGCTCATATTTCTGTAAAATGGGGTCATTTTGCCACTCCTTTAGCAACTCATACGGAAATTCTGCGGTAATCGCTGCCTCCAGTTGTTCATAAAGTCTTTGGTCATCTCCTAATTTGGCATAAATCAACCCTTTAGTGGCCATTGCATGCCCGTAATTTGGTGCTAGCTCTAAGGATTTTTCAATAACAACGAGGGCTTCATCCAGTCGGTCCAGGTGCAGTAAGATATAGGCTTTGCTTTCCAGAGTATAAGGAGAGTCGACTTCCAGCTCTAAGGAACGTTCAACATACCGTAATCCCTCTTCGTAGTTTCCAGCCCGGGCTAGGTAGTAACCGATGTTATTGTGTGCCGTGGCATGGTCCGGATCGAGCTCCAAGATCCGATGGCAATCGGCCATTGCAAGCTCAAATTTACCGCTTCGATCATAGGCATAAACCCGTTCCAGATAAACCTCTACATAGTCGGGTACAATTTCGATCGCACTGCTGTAATCTTTGATTGCCTTGTCATACTCTCCAAGTTCCACGTAAACGTTACCTCGGTTGAAGTGAGCGATATAGTGGTTCGGATCAATCGCAATGGCTTTGGTGTAATCGAACAGTGCATCCTCTCTTTCCCCCAAATCAAAATAGGAATTCCCTCGATCATTGTAGGCATCCGCATCATTTGGACTCAATTCCAGAACCTTGGTATAGTCTTGGATAGAAGCACTGAACTCCGAAGCCAATCTCTGTAGATTGCCCCGGTTATAATAGTAGGATGGGTTACCCGGGGCTAAATTAATCGCGTCGGTATAATCAGAATATGCTTTCTCGATTTCTTTCAGGTTATAATAGCAGTTTCCCCTGCCATTGTAGGCTTCCGCATATTTGGGATTCAGACTAATCGCTTTGGAGTATTTTACAATGGCCGCATCATAATCTCCATCATTGTAGAGCGCCAAACCAAGATTCCGATAAGCAAGATCATATTCCGGATAAAGTTGGATCGCTTTTTCATACTCTGAGGTTGCTTCCCGGTACTGTCCTAGATCAACCAATACGTTACCACGTCCATTATAGGCATCCGCATAGTTGGGATCGAGTAGCAATGCCTGATCATAATCTTCCAGAGCACCCTTATATTCCTGTAGGTTTCGGCGGGTATTCCCCCGGCGATAAAAATACAGGGCCTGTTGAGAATCCAGAGCAATGGCTGCATCATAATCTTGCAGAGCGTCTTGTAAGGCTCCTTTGTCCGCATTTACATTGCCGCGGCCGACGTAAGCAGCTGCATAATTAGGGTTAATATCAATCGCCTGAGAATAATCGGCAATGGCTTGATCATAATTTTTGAGAAAATAATGAGACAACCCTAAATTGTGATAGGCTACTTCAAAATCCGGTTTCAATTCAATCGCTTTCTGATATTCTGTGATTCCTTCTTCGATCCGTCCCAGGTCCAACAACACATTTCCTTTACCATTGTAGGCATCTACATAAGTAGGATCAAGTGCCAAGGTTTGATTATAGTCGGCCAGCGCTTCTTCATAAGACTTTCGATTGCGATGGGTAAATCCGCGGTTACAATAATAGGAAGCTTCGTTTGGCTGCAGCGCAATCGCCGAATTATAATCCTGTAGTGCCTTTTCAAAATCACTGCTATCATAATGAGCGTTTCCACGACCATTATAAGCCTCCGCATAATCGGGGTTATGTTCAATTGATTTTGTATAATTGGCAATCGCATTTACATAATCACGTAGGTAGTAGTATGTCAGGCCGAGATTCCGGTAAGCGACAGCAAACTTGGGGTAAATCGCAACTGCATTTTCATAGGCCACCACAGCTTCTTTCAACAGGTTTTGGTCCAGAAAGACATTGCCGCGCCCGTTTATGGCATCGACATAGTTTGGATCGAGTGCAAGGGCACGATCAAAATCTGCCAGCGCACGATCGTACGCCTTATTGCGCCTTTCCAACTTACCGCGATTATAAAAATAGGAAGGATTGTCAGGATCTAATGCAATGGCCGTGTTATAGTCTTCCAATGCCTTTTCCTGATCGCCCATTTCCAAATAGGCATTGCCGCGACCATTGTAAGCAGTGGCATATTGCGGATTCAATTGAAGTGCCTTATTGTAGTTGACTACTGCCTCTTCATTGTTCCCCAGGTAATAGTGCGCCAACCCTAAATTGTAATGCCCGGCAACGAATTGAGGAAAAAGAGTATTGGCTTTTCTGTATTCTTCAATTGCCTCCTCAAACCGACTTAGGTCCAGCAAGACATTGCCACGCCCGTTATGTGCATCCACATAATTCGGGTCAAGGACCAGAGCATGATCAAAATCACGCAATGCCTGTTTATAATCTCTTTTTCTTCGGTATACTGTTCCTCGATTGTAATAATAAGTAGCTTTTTGCGGAGCTAACGATACCGCGGCATTATAGTCTTGGATTGCCTGTTCGATCTGTCCGAGCTCAGCATAACTATTGGCTCGCAGATTATAAGCATCGGCATATTTTGGATTGAGGGCGATCGCCTGGGAATGGTGATCGATGGAAGCCCGATAATTGTTGAGGTTGTAATAGGTCAAACCAAGGTTTCGGTATGCGACGGAGAATTCAGGATTGAGTTCCACTGCTTTATCATAAGCTTCCAATGCCAATTCATAGCGACCGGTATCCAGGTAGACATTACCACGACCATTGTATGCACCATCGTAGTCCGGGTTGAGTTCCAACGCTCGGTCAAAATCAGCCAAAGCTTCGTCGTATTTTCTGAGGACATGCAAAGTATTACCCCGGTTGTAGAGTACGTAGTCATAATTGTTGTTGACGTCAATCGCCCGCGAGTATACCTCTAAGGCCTTTTCAAATCGATCCAGAGAATAATACGAATTCCCAAGATTATTAAGAATTCCAACATCGGTCGGGAAATATTCCAATGCTCGTTCGTACTCTATGATGGCTTTATCGTATTCGACCAAATCATAGTAAAGATGGCCGCGCCGCAAATACAAGTTTCCCAATTTATCAGGCTCGGGATGACTGCCATCTGGATCGAGTCGTCGCTCTTCAAACTCGATGGAACGGGCCAACTCTTCCAAATCTCGCTGCCGCTTATCTTCCCGGCTTTTTATCTCGTTGATTAACCTTTCTTTTTCTTCCCGTTCTCTCAACAACTCCTTTTCCAGAGATTCCTGAGTTTGCGAAACCCGTTTTTTCTTCGAAAGGAGAATGGGTTCAACCAGGGTGTCATGGCTGATCTCATAGGTTTTGGCCCCGGTTGAAGAGATCTCAATGCGCAGTAAGCGGGAATCCACCAGCCGGTGTAAGAGCGAATGAGGCATATTGTAATCACGAAAGATCTGCCTTTCATACAAGCTTAGTCTTTGCTTGTCCTCCTCAAAGATCAAACCGTCCTCAATCAAGTGACGGGCTATTTGTTGTTCTTCTTCCGTTCCCAGTTGCGTGATTTGTGTATCGTAATAATTTTCGAGCAAGCTTCCCAGGTCCCCCATGTCTTCCGGTTTGATGATATCACCCGGGCTTTGGACAATATGCCGCTCAATAAATTCGCAAATGATCTGGAGTTGGAAAGACTCAATCCGGCGATTGAAGTTGTCAGACAAAAAATCCAACAACTTATTCAACGCTTCTGGACTGTATAGAAATGGGGGCGTAACGAATGTACCTTGCGCCCTTGCCGGCATCTGAATAGCCTCACTGGCCCCTTTCCGCTTAAGTGGTGTCAATTCGTAAGTATCTCGAAGAATATTTGGAAAGAAGTCCTTAAACTGATCCAACAAGCTCAGTTTATCGGAGCGAATAGCCATTAGAATTTTGACGTGAAGCGGTTTGAACAACCACTCGTACATTTCATCCGTTACCGATTCCGGCGACTCATTCATCAAGTCGTCCACCTTTTCCTGTATGTATTGGGGAGCCTGTTCATTAAACAACTCGGCAACCTGTTGTTTAAAATGATGAAGTTGATTTTCTGGATAACTAAAAATTTCTTCAAACTGGTCAAAAAACAAAATGGGAACGCTTCGGTCTTGATTGCTGATTTGCTCACTCTTAAAATAATACCAGAGCGTTTTCTCCACCCTGAGTTCATCGAGAAAAGTCGAAAAGGCAGCATTTTTAAAGGCGCGGTTTACGATTGCTTCCTCTAGCCCAATTTCCTCTTCACTATTGTGGCGACCAAACCGTATATACACGGGTTTGTATTGTCCTCCGGCATTGATGATCGGTAAGACACCGGCATTGATCAGAGAAGTTTTTCCTAACCCCGATTTACCAAATAGAACAACTCGATCCTCCAACTTCAGTAATTTGCAGAGCTGATCAATGTCTTCGGAGCGTCCGAAAAATAGATCCTTGTCCTCTACGGAAAATGGTTTGGCACCAGGATATCTATACTTTTTATTCATCTTTTTCGAGCTCTTTGGGCAATTCCGATTAACTTTTCTTTGATGATTCCCAATTCTACTTTTGCAACCCGGTAATCGATGCTCTCTCGATCAATTTTCGTCATCAAACCGTTGTAACTCCCTTGCAAAATTTTCAAGGCCTGACTATCTATGGTATAATCTGCAGCGTATTTTTCCAAGACCTCGAAAGCCTGTAACAGTGCATCCTCTGCAATACAATTAAGCACCATTTCGTAAAGGTCCGGGCCAGCAATACTATTGATAGGTTCAATGTGTTCTTCACAGGTAGCACTCAATTTCTTGACAAACCCTTCTACATCCTCTTCCACAAATTGGACATTGAAGTGCCGAGGATAAAAGGATTGTACGTGAGGATCGAGTTGCAAGACCCCGGATTTCAAACTGGCATAATTATCATCGACCTGTTGGATTTTAAGCAAGCGGAAAAGAAGCTTTAAGTACCACTTCTCAAATTTTACCCCAAGGAAAATGTAGTTTTCTACATGCCCTTTCTCCAGTTTCAATCTTAATTCACTTGGCAAATCATTGTCATTATAAATCTTTTCGACATAAGCAAACAAATCATTATAAGTAAAAATCAGCGATTGTGACTTTTCGACCGTCCCTAGCAAATTATAAATAACTGGGTCACCCATACTTGGTGGGGGGATATCGCTCTGCTGACCATTCTTGTCGTAATAAGAAAAATGAAAGGACCGGTTGCGTTCCTCAAAAGCTCGTTTCAGGAAAATGTCGGGAGACAATGAAATGATTAAATGGAAAGGAATTCTTACAAGATCTTGATAAATCTCAGGAATTTCTGCCGTTTCAAAATATTTCTGAATAAAATACCGGGTGCGGGCGCGACTCTTGGAATTCACAAAGGAAAAAAAACCATCCTGGTTGTAATAAAATGGTTCTGGCGTTCCTTCTTGACGACATCGCTCAGCAATAAACGCTTCCATGCTTGGCCCGGTATTACTGCGCGCCAGCTCTGGGCCAATGACCAATATGCATTTCTCATTGGCAATTTGGTCCGCCAGGTATTCCCAATCAATAAATGGACTTGTAGTTTCCGGCATAGATTCTTAGTCTTATCAAATAGCAGACTAAAAATAGCACCAATTTATGAATTGGAAAAATTTGAATATTGATCTACTTAACGATCAAATATTAGAATCTAAATCGATAAAAACCTACACAAAAACCGAAGGCACAGATTATTTTTTGCCCCCTTTAGCACTACCTGATTTAGAATTTTTCTTTTTAGGGCGGGACTTACCGTAAGATCCCCGGGCAATCTTTCCTTTCTTGGTTTTAACATCTCCTCTTCCCATGACAATTGTATTTAAATTATTAAATGGAAATTATTTGAATTTAAAGTAAAACAGGGGGGCAAAGATAATTTTTTTCAAGAAAATCAAATGACGAAAGATTCTAGAACCGAAGCAATTTCTCGATCATTAGCCAAACGTGGGACTTTGTTCTGTCCCCCTAGTCTCCCTTTTGTTTTCATGTAATCCCGGAAAGCATCTCTCCTCAACGGTCTAACCTTTAGTGGTTGAAGGATGTTCCCCGAAATAAGATCTTCATAATAGATATTTTGTCGGACCATCTCGCGATCCAATTGTGTACTGAAGGCATTCAAATCAGATGGCAATACATCAAATTCGATAAACCACTCATGATAAGGCAATGCCCCGTCGGGAGGGTTTACCTGCGGTGCCACGGTAAACTCTACCGTTTTGATGCCCATTTTTTCCCCGACTACCAGCAGGGCCTCTTCTACCTCTTTCCCGATCACATGCTCTCCAAAAGCAGAAATAAAGTGTTTAATACGTCCAGTTACGACCAAGCGATGGGGATTTAAGGAAACAAACTGTACGGTGTCTCCGATATTATAGCCCCATAATCCTGCATTACTATTGATGATTAACGCATAGTTGACACCAATTTCAACTTCTGCCAATGTCAATCGCGTCGGATCTTCCTGGAATATTTCGTCTGCAGGAATGAATTCAAAGAAAATTCCCGAATTGGAATTTAGCAACAGGCCCGGTTCGGTTTGACTGTCCTGAAAAGCAATGAAACCCTCCGAAGCCGGATAGGTCTCTACACTATCTATATTTTTGCCAATCAAATCTTCTAGCTTGGCGCGGTAAGGTTCGTAATTAACTCCCCCGAAAACAAATACTGAATAGTGGGGAAACAAATCTTTTACAAATTGCTTGCCCGAACGTTCGATCAGCCGCTCATAGTACATTTGTACCCAAGGCGGAATACCACTGATCAGACGCATGTCGGCTTGAATGGTCTCGTCGACAATGCCTTCCAGCTTTTTTTCCCACTCTTCTATGCAATTGACAGCATAACTGGGCTTCTGATTTGTGCGCAACCAGCCCGGCACCTGATGATTGACAATACCGGACAATCGACCAGTTAGGATCCCTCCCACTTTATCCATTTCCGGACTACCTGAAAGGAAGATCATGTTTCCATCGAGCCATGCACCGTTGCCGGTCGTCGCATAGTAATTGAATAGTGCATTGCGTGCAGTACCAAAGTGATTGGGCAAACTGTCTTTAGTAAGCGGAATGTATTTCACTCCGGAAGTGGTCCCGGAAGTCTTAGCAAAATATTTGGGGCGTCCCTTCCACAAGACATCTTTTTCTCCTTCCTTGATCCTTTCTACATAAGGCTTTAGACCTTCGTAGTCACGAATGGGCACTTGGGCCTTAAAGGCATCATAGCTCCTGATCTGGTCAAATTTATGGTCCTTACCAAAAGCGGTTCGGCGGCCAACACCTACTAAATCAAGGAAAATCTTCTTTTGCGAAGCTATCGCTTCCGACGACCAGCCCCGGATCTGCCGGGCAACTCTACGGGCCAGCGGCTTGATCAATTTAGACTTGAATCCCATACTTGAAGTCTCGCACTTTTATGAACAATGGCCTGATTGGCAGCGGCTCAAGTAAGCAAAACTTCGGAAGAGTTCAAAAAAGAATGATAGAAATCATAAACTAGAATTAAACTCTCTTCCTTGTACTGGGCATTCGGGTCCAGTTTCCGTTGCCGTAGTTGGACGACCTCTTCATCTTTTTTTAGAAAGTTGCTGAGCGTTCTCATCACTTTGGCAAAACGGGGGAAGTCATTGGTACGAGGCAAATTGGGACTTCCTACAGCTTGCAGTACTTTTACAAAACTTTCGTGCCGATAGATGGTATACAATGCCGGGTATCGGAAAGCCAGGTAAACGGAGACCATTTGATAATCATCGTCATGAAAATGATTATTCTCGATGGAATGCGGATGAGCTTCTTTATAGGCCTTCAACAACTCATCGCAGTAGAATACAAATCGGTCGACCCGTCCTCCAATCTCCTTGTCCTCATTGTACAAATCCCGAAACATAAATTGAACATAATCGGGCTGCAATTCCAGAAATTGCAGCATCATCCGCTTTGGTTCATAATTTTCCCGATTCCACAAACGCCTCGTTTGTGAATTCTGGAAACTGCGGTCGTACATATCTCGGAGATCTCCTGCTTCAAGGTCCCATTCCATTTGAAAAATCTGTTGTGATTCCCAGATGAATCCATTTCGATCGGATTCTACCGAATCCAGATACTTTTTATAGCCTTGAATGAGCGCCTGAATGCGTTTGAGCTGCATAAAAACTGGATTTAATTTTGCTCGAAGGCCCGTTGTTGATCGTGCGTTCCGGAAGAACTCTTAAAAAAGAGATAGTTCTCTTCAAAACTCTTCCCAACTTCATTGAGGTCCTGATATACCTTCTCCAAAAAGCCGGGAAGATCCGCTTTGATCTCTGACAATGTGAGGTATTGGAAAAATGCAGCAAGCTTGCCGACTTTAAACTCAACCATTTCCTCGGTATAGGTTTGTTTGTTACCAATTCGCTCAATGTAGTTCTGTACCTTTTCTACGTTGTTGATCAATGATTTTGGATTGAAGGTATTAAGGACGAGAAATTCAATGGTACTCCACTTGTCCGGTAGTCGACGATGGTGTTTTTTACTCATGTCAAAAACTTCGGCACACCGCAAAAGTGTAGCCCATTCGTGACTGAGGTCATTGGCTTCCGGATTCTGGCCAATGATCTTTTGAATATCATACAACTTCGTATTCAGCAGACTTACAGTCTGGAACGCGCGTTCAATATGAATACCTAGCATTAGAAGCGCCCAAACCTCATCCCGCAATAAAGTTCGGATGATCTTCTCGCGGATAATAGATACATATTCACCTGATTTTGTAGTAAGGTCGTACAAACCCGTCGTTACAAAAAGGTCGACCGAATAGGAATTGATGAAGTGGTAGTACTTGTTGATGGCCTCCCAGACTTCAGTTGACAACAGATGCCGCGTTTTTTGAGCATTTTGACGCCCCATCACAATGCAACTCAGGATCGACTGTGGATTATCGCGATCAAATCCAACCTGATAGAGAATTTTAGATTCGTCATAAACCTGATGAAATTGATGCCCCCCCATAAACAGAATCGACTCCAGCACAAATTTTCGGGACCGCGCCATCTGATTTGGTGCATCAAGGGAGGAGAAATAATTGACATTCAGGTATCGAGCCAGGTGGTCACTTCTTTCAATGTATCGCCCCGCCCAGTAAAGGCTATTTGCTACTCTTGCCAACATAGTTAAAGTCTTTTAAGATTATCCCATCATTCTTTAATTACCCAAGTATCCTTGGATCCGCCACCCTGTGAGGAATTGACGATTAAGTTTCCTTTGCGAAGAGCTACCCGGGTCAGTCCACCTTTGAGCACGAAGAGTTTCTTGCGACTCGATAAAGTAAAAGTACGCAAATCGACATGCCGTGGCTGAAAACCCTCATTTTCTTCAATATAGGTAGCATGTACAGAAAGCGACATAATGGGTTGAGCAATGTATTTCCTGCGATTGGCTAGTATGTTCTTTTTGACCCCTTCGATTTCATCTTTTGTGAGTGTATTGCCAATGGTAATACCGTAACCACCAGCTTCGTCTACAGGTTTTACCACCAATTTGTCTACGTTTTCCAAAACGTATTGCAAGTCTTCCATTTGATGACATCGATAAGTACGCACATTCTTAAGAATAGGGTCCTCATTCAGGTAGTATTTGATGATCTCCGGCATGTAAGTGTAGATTGCCTTGTCGTCTGCCACGCCAGTGCCCGGAGCATTGGCTAGTGTCACCTTGCCCACTAGATAGGATCGAAATAAGCCGGGTACTCCCAGTAAAGAATCCGGACGGAAAACCTTTGGGTCCAAAAATTCATCATCTACCCTTCGGTAAATGACATCGACCTTAACCGGTCCATGAATGGTCTTCATGTACACAAAATCATTCTCCACGTACAGATCCTGGCCCTCTACCAGTTCGATCCCCATTCTCTGAGCCAGAAAAGCATGCTCGTAATAAGCCGAATTGAAGGGGCCGGGTGTTAAAACAACACAGGTCGGCACATCAACACTCTTGGGTTTGACGGTTTCCAACATTTCCAACAACTCTTCTGTATAGTCGAGTATCGAACAGGTTCGGTTTCGGTCGAAGACGCCAATCAGCCCATGTTTCATAGCCCTTCGATTGTTAATTACATAGCTGACTCCTGAGGGACACCGCAAATTATCTTCCAATACATAGTACTCACCATCGCTGTGCCGGATAATGTCTGTACCCGAAATGTGGGTATAAATCCCCCCTGAGGGATCAAAACCTTCCATTTGTGGTAAATAATTCTTGGATGACAAAATGAGTTCCTCAGGAATGATCTTGTCTTTTAATATCTTCTTATCGTGGTACAAGTCGTGGAGAAAAGTATTAACAGCGACTGTCCTTTGCATCACTCCCTTTTCGATGTGATTCCATTCGGGAGCAGAGATGATTCTCGGAAATAGGTCGAAGGGAAAGATCTTTTCCGTGGCTTTTTTATCACTGTAAACTGCAAAGGTGATTCCCTGATTAAAAAAGGAAGTCTTTGCATCTTCAAACAACTTATTGAAAGCTTCTGGAGATAAGTTTTTAATCAGTTGGAAGATATTTTCGTACAATGGTCGCACCTGCCCTTGGCTCTCAAAAACCTCGTCGTAAAGTCGCTCAGAGAATTCATAATCGTTGAAAAAAGAACTGGATTCCTGCAAAAACTCCATGTCATTAAGTGGTATTCAAAAATGAACAAAAAGGTGGAACTTGCTGTACTTGAGCTTCATAATAGTTGTGGATCATTAAATCCTATTAACTTCAACACGCACCCCTAATTCGTGCGGTGCGCTATTGTATATTACTCCTTTTAATGGTGGCACATCCGCATAATCTCTCCCCCACGCAACAGTAATATGTTGACTCTTAACTACCTGGTTATTCGTCGGGTCAAAATCGACCCAACCCATTTTGGGAATGTAAACCGAAAACCATGCGTGAGATGCCGCAGACCCCACCAGTTGGGGTTCTCCTTCCGGTGGCAGTGTCTCAATGTACCCACTCACGTAGCGGGCTGCCAGGCCCATCACACGGATGCAACCGATCGCAAAGTGAGCAAAATCTTGGCAGACCCCTTTTTTTGCTTTGATGATTTCATTCAATGGTGTGGCAACGGTGGTATACTCCTGATTGTATTCAAAATCCTGGTATATCCGAGAATTCAATTCTGAAACTGACTCAAAATAAGAGCGACCGTCCGCAAATGAATTCGACGCATAAAGCTTTAGCTCATCGGCATAAGGCACCATCGGTGAAGGCAACATGAAATCTTTGAGAGCAATCGGGCGTACATCCGGCCGATTCAATTCTCTGACCACCTCTCCCCAATCAATGTGATTGATATTTCCAGGTAAAACATTCGACGGGATGTTTCGTTCAATCTCGCTAACTACCTCAATTTCAAAATGGGTATGGGGCAATTGTACGGAAAAGTAGGCAACCGAATTACCGTAAAAATCTTTCCGAAAGCTCAATCCGACGGTCTCCGGAACAATATTGGATACTGTTTGCAAGATGCGCTGATGAGCCAACTCACGTGGGTACATCCATGCCTCATTATAGGACAAGGCGGTGGGTTGTTCGTACTGATAGGTAGTAATATGTCGGACCTGATACCTCATATTAAAGGATAATGTGCTACGCTAATAATTTCAGAAATCGGGATCATACAGAAAAAAGGACTTTTGCGACTCATAACTAGTGTGTGTAAAGAACGTATGCATAATCGAACTGGCACTATTGGCCAATCCCTTGTGAATGTCACCAAGTAATCGATCCAGTTCCAAACGAACCATCGACTTTTCTGTATCGGTTTCGACTAGCTGTGCGGAGCTTGCAATCTGTAACGCCGTATATGCTTTTAGTATTTCCTTCTGATCCTGCCGCAAATTCCCCACCAGTGCTGTTTGTGGCAATATGGCCAGCTCTTTTTGTAGGTTACTCAATACATTAGCTAAGGATTGCGGGTAGGTCTCATCCAATAGGGCCAACTCCAAAACACTTTCTAATTGTAAATGACCGCGATACCGATGGCGATAGGTGCTCAAGCTTTCGGTTGTCAACAACACCGTTTCCATGAGGCTGTCTTCAATCATTTGGTTTTGTGAAAGTGTCAAGGTTGCTCTCAAAAGGGAAGCCATCATGATGCCACGTTCCAATTCCATCCCAACGTCAAAAATATGCCGGCCTTCCTCCACACTAAGACTTCCCAAGGTAAAACCTAGAGATGCTGCCACTTTAACAATCAAATCGTCCAGACCATTGCGGATCGGTCGCCATCCGGATGGCACCTCCCTACAGAGGTCCCGCCAGGAAGTTTCCACCTGATCAAAAATTCGCCACGTATCAGTCGACCAGTGATTGCGAACCATGTTGGCAGCTCTTTTCCACATTAGTATGGTATGCGCTAATCCACCTGGCCGTCCGGGATCCAGCATCAGCAGTCTCAGTTCATCATCTGGATCTTCGAGGTTACTGAGGCCCTCTTCTCCGACAAATCCGGGATAGGTCATCGTCACGTGCGTCAATGCTGTAAGCAACGTCGAAAGAACTGAAGTATCATGTGGATCACCAAAATTATCCACTTCCGCTTTGTAGCGAAGAATGCGACGCAAAAACCTAGCAGTAATCCGAGATCTTATGATATAGCGTCCCACCCAAAACAAATTCTCGGCTGTTCGACTAGGAAGTTCATCAATGCCTTTATAACTGTATCTGGGGTAGGTAGCGGAAGGGTTATACTCGATGGGGTGAGCGGGTTTTCGCGTCAAAACCCAAGTATCCTTACCGAGTGCTCCCGATTGATTCGAAACAAAAGTATTCCCAATCTGCGGCGCACTCCTAGTCAGACCACCAGGCATGATTTTAAATCCGTCTTTTGTAGCGGAAGCAAAGCAGCGCAAAACGGTATGATGGGGCTCGAGATAATCATTGGAGAAAGACGGCGAAGAAGAGAAAATGGCTTGCTCCTGAGCCACGTAATTCGCGGGAAACCTAATAATTTCTGCCTTGAGCTGGGTCAGTTCGACCGCAGACAATTGCCACCCAAATACCGTTCGCATACCGGGTTTCTTACTGACGTTCCTGATCACCAGCTTTTCGAGATTCTCCAATACATGATCCCGCTCCACTGGATTACCGCACCACCAGGTCGCCAGCGTGGGCAAAATCGGGTCCTCTCCAAGATAATATCGGCACATCTTTGGCATGAACGCCATAAATCCCGGATTTTCAAGAATGCCGCTTCCAAGCGGATTGGCAACAGTGACCTTGCCTTTTCTTACTACTTCCAACAACCCTGCGACTCCTAATTGAGAATCGGGCTTCAACGACAAGGGATCACAAAAATTATCATCCAAATGTCGCAGAATGATATCAACCTGTTCCAACCCACTAAGCGTTTTCAGCCAGACGTGGTCGTCTTTGACCATGAGGTCTTGCCCTTGTACCAAGGTAAAGCCTTGCAATGCCGCCAAGTAGGTATGTTCGAAATAAGTTTCGTTCCATTGGCCAGGAGTCAGTAACACGATCAATGGATCGTTTTTATCCTGAGGGGAGAAATCCGTTAAGTTCTTTCGAATACTATAGAAGTAGGGGCTGATCTTTTCCACCTTAGAATTGGCAAAAAATTCGGGTAGGACACGAGCCATTGCAATGCGACTTTCCAATGTATAACTCCAGCCGGATGGTGCTTGAGTTCGATCGCCGATCACCTGTATCTGTCCGTTCGCTCCCCTGGAAATATCTATTCCATAGATCAACAGATTGTGTTTATGTTGGGGTAAGGTTCCGAAACAAGCCCTTAAAAAATGACGATTACCATAAACAAGTTCCACCGGGAGTACCCCATCTTTAAGAACTCTCTGCTCCCCGTACAGATCTTTCAACAAAAGATCTAATACCCTTGCCCGTTGTTGAATACCGAGTTCCAATGGTTGCCAATCTTCCGGAGAAATCAAAAATGGGACCGGGTCCAATTCCCAGGGATTGTTGAATCCATCCTGCCGATCATAAATATTATATGTGACGCCATGATCTTTTAAGAGCCGTTGGAGTTCTTGGTTTCTTCCCCGCAGTTCATTCACACCAAGCTTGTGAATCTGCCTCAACAGATGCCTCCAGTGTTGGTGCAATTGGTCGTTGCCCACCCACAACTCGTCATAAGAATCTCTTTGACGATCATAGCCCTTCAGTAATTGTTTCAGGTCTTCGCTAATTTGCATCTATCCGGTTTGTTTCTTTTACGCCGTTCACCTATGAACAGCTGCGTTTATGATCGGCTTTTGGTCAATCTCAAATCAAGTGTATAGGGAAATTCCAGATTTTCGATTTCCCTAATGTTCTCTAGTACGGTCAGTTTTGCTGGTGGATGTGGCTCAAAATCGGTGATTCTACTGTATTTGGGTTGATATTCCTGGACGCTTGGTGTAAAATCAGTCACTCTAAAGCGGTTGTTTCTTCTAGATTCTGCCTCCAGCGGATTTACAGGGAAGGTATCGTATGCGCGGCCACCAGGATGTGATACGTGATAGGTACAACCACCAATCACCTGATTATTCCAGGTATCTACCAGATCAAAAACCAAAGGAGCATCAATTCCTAAAGTTGGATGCAACGCCGATGGAGGTTGCCAGGCGCGGTAACGGATACCAGCGACATATTCACCGTGTTTGCCCGTAAAAGTCAGCGGCACTCTACAACCGTTACATAGTAATTGAAAACGGGAGTCAGTCAAGCCGGAAACCTTGACCTGGACGCGCTCCAAGGAAGAATCGACAAAGCGCGCCGTTCCCTGATTGGATAGTTCTTCGCCTAAAACATGCCAGGGCTCCACTCCCATTCGTATTTCGATGGCGATGCCGCCAATTTGCACCGAGCCGTAACGAGGAAAACGAAATTCAAAGAAGGGGTCCAGCCAATCGGAGCGAAAAACATACCCAAAGCGTTTCAAATCTTCCAATACTTCCTGGATATCCTCACGACAGTAATGCGGCAGCAAGTACTTATCGTAGAGACTCGTACCCCAGCGCACCAGTTTGTGCCGGTACGGCTTTTTCCACATCCGGCTCACAATGGCCCGAATTAAGAGCATTTGGACAAGACTCATTTCCTTGTGCGGAGGCATTTCGAATCCTCTCATTTCCAATAACCCCAATCTTCCGTTTACGGAATCTGGTGAATACAACTTGTCAATGCAGAATTCTGCCCGGTGCGTATTACCAGTGAGATCCGTCAATAAGTTTCTGAAAATTCGGTCAACGATCCAAAGTGGAACGGGTTCATCTTCCGGAGCTGGCACCTGCGAAAAAGCGATTTCGATCTCATAAAGTCGATCATCCCGGCCTTCGTCAATCCTTGGAGCCTGACTGGTCGGCCCGATAAAGGCACTTGAAAACAAATAAGACAGACTTGGATGATGTTGCCAATAAGTGATTAGGCTCTGCAGTAGATCCGGTCTTCGAAGAAAAGGACTATCGACGGGTCTGGAGGCACCTAGAGTAACGTGGTTGCCACCACCGGTTCCCACGTGCCTGCCGTCCGTCATAAATTTTTCGGTAGATAAACGCGAGAGGCGGGCCTGCTCGTAAAGTATGCTGGTATTCTCAACGAGTTCATTCCAGCTTTTCGCAGGATGTACGTTTACTTCGATCACACCTGGGTCTGGAGTGACACTCATTTTTTCGACCCGGTAGTCCGAAGGTGGTGCATAACCTTCTAAGACAACCGGCACTTGTAAATCTAGCGCCGTTTTTTCAATTACTTGGATTAGTTCCAGATAATGTTCTAAATAACTAAGCGGAGGAATGAATACGTGTAAGTTGCCATTTCTAACTTCGACGCAGAGTGCTGTCTTGATAAGTGGAAGAATACGCGATTGATCTTGTCTTTGGGCAATTGCTTCCAGGTCGCGGATTTCCAATTCCGGCAATTCTTCCATGGGACTTCGCAGTACTGGTTCTTCCACCGTTTCCGGCAAGCTATCGAGCGGCAAACGCAAACCTAGTGGAGAATTACCAGGATTCAGGAAAAGATGTTTACGCCGCAACGGCCAGGGACTGCTTTGCCAGTCCTGGATGCCAAAATTCCATTTTAAAGGAAGCACGTAGCCTATTTCATTTCCCAGGCCTTGCTCGAGGATCTTAGCCAGTGATCTGCGGTGTAAAGGATCGTTGAGATCCGCCTCCAGAGGATCTCGGTCGACCGGAACCTGCCCTTCCTCCCACAACATATAGAAGACATCCTCATAAGCCGGTATCAGGTAATGTTTTGGAATTCCTAAATTTTCAGTCAGCTTTTGGGCAAACTTTGCTCCTTTTTCCCGATCCGTAGATCCCTTTTGCGAAGGTTTGGCCAACAGTGATTCATTACTCCAAATGGGGTTACCGTCCTTCCTCCATAAAATATTAAAAGCCCAACGTGGAAGGGGTTCCCCCGGATACCATTTACCCTGTGAATAATAAATTAATCCATTCTTCCCAAAAGTTTGGCGAAGGCGCAATGCCAGGTCCCATCCCAGCAACTGCTTGTGCGGACCGTCTGCAGCAGTATTCCACTCCTTGGCTTCCATATCATCGATGGAAACAAAAGTTGGTTCGCCTCCCATCGTTAACCGTACATCTTGATGGTCCAGATCCTGGTCGACCAAAAGTCCTAAATTATGGATCTCCTCCCACTGTGACTTGGTATAGGGTTTAGTTACCCTTGGGTCTTCCCAGAGTCTCTTGACCTTATTGGAATAGCGAAAATCCACTTCACAAACATCTGTACTTCCTTCAATGGCTGCAGCACTATCAGGATGTGGAACACAAGCCAATGGAATGTGGCCTTCAGTGGCCAATAATCCAGAAGTTGCGTCTAAACCAATCCAGCCAGCCCCAGGTATGTATGCTTCTACCCAGGCGTGCAAGTCCGTCACATCCTCATTGACTCCACTGGGACCTTCCAAGGGTTTGACATCCGGCTTCAACTGGACCGAATAGCCTGAAACAAAGCGCGCAGCGATTCCCAAATGCCTTAATAGCTGAACCATTAACCAGGTAAAATCACGACACGATCCACTACCCTTCAAAAGAGTTTCCTCACTAGTCTGCACACCTGGTTGCATCCGGGTATTATAATGCAGTTTTTGATTGACCAATTGATTGACTCCCACCAGAAAATCCATGGTTAATTGCTCACTTCGGTCAACCTGCGCTAACAACCCGCGAAGTAAAACCCCATTTTCGTTTATCTCTAGGTAAGGGGCCAATTCTTTCCGAATTCGATTTGAATAATTGAACGGGTATTTCTCCGCACTTTCCTCCAGGAAAAAATCGAAAGGATTGACTACCTCTAAATTGGCAATCAGCTCTACTTCAACAATGAATTCAGTTGTTTTTTCCGGAAACACCAGTCTTGCCAGGTAGTTACCGAAGGGGTCTTGTTGCCAGTTTAAGAAATGTTCTTCCGGCTGAACCTTGAGCGTATAAGATTCGATCGGTGTACGCGTATGCGGGGCCGGCCTCAAACGAAGAATGTGAGGCGACATCGATACGGGGCGATCAAACTTGTACTGAGTCAAATGGTTTAGAGCCACTTTGATAGACATACTAAATTACCTTTTACCGGATTGATAAGAGATCTAATCATGTTGTGAAGAGAAACCACCGAACCAATTGACTGTCCCATAGTACATCTTGATGATGCTTAGGGCAATTTGCATGGTGGCGCATATCGGACTACCTTGTTGTAAAGAAATGAAAAAATAGGGAATTCTTACATCTTTTGCCGAAAAAGAATCTACTGGTCACAGAGGGAGTTAGAAGAATTTCAATTTCTTCAGATTTCAGAATAAAAAACCCCTTTTCGGTAAGCATTCAAGACGTGTCTGACGGTTCCGGTAAGGTTGGCGGGCAATTCCTCCAGTCGAAACCATTTCACCTTTTTAAATTTGTGTTGCTCCCTGGCAGATAATCGACCCTCCCAGCTGTTGGCTTTGAAGTAGAGTATGATCCGATGACGCCCATTGACCATTTTGTGGAGCACATGTACAAGGGTCAGGTCATCCTCTTTTAAAATGATACCGGCTTCTTCAAAGGACTCTCTGATAATGGCATTCTTACTAAATTCTTCCGACTCCACATTACCTCCAACAAGAGTATAATTTCCACCTTTAGGTTTCGTTTGCTTGAGCAACAAGATTCTCCCTTTGTGATAGAGAATCAGCCGTGATTTTAAATTGGTGCCTTTAGCCATTTGAAATGGATTCCTGACGGATTTTAGTGCGAAGCTAAAAAATGGAGCTAAAATTTTTCTTATTTTTGCATGAAAGTTCTCCGCAACAAGAAGAATATAGTAAAAGACACCATTGAACTTTCAAACTAATAAAAACACTTCGCGATCATTTTTTTACTACTAAAGCGAAGAGGGTATCCCTAAGACTTTCCAAAATCACCAAATTCCTCCAACCCGGATTAAAACATGAAATTTGGTTGGAGTATTTTAAATGAATTCAGACATTTGTACCAACTTTTTTCAGAACTCCTAATCCCCCTGATTATCTCTGAACGCAATAAAGTATTCACACACAACTATTTTGATCTCTAATGTCACAAATTAAGTCACGATCTTGACAACAAAGCCAAAGTCCTATGTATTACGAAAATGTTCTCGCAGCTATCGGCAATACGCCCCTGATCAAACTCAATCAGATTTGTAAAGATTTTGAAGCACCGGTATTTGGGAAAGTAGAAGCTTTCAATCCCGGCCATTCCGCCAAAGATAGAACGGCCCTTCATATGATTGAAGCAGCAGAAAAAAGAGGTGATATCCAACCTGGTGCCACCATCATCGAAGCCACTTCAGGAAATACCGGCTTCAGTTTAGCAATGATTTGCAGTCTCAAGGGCTATAAATGCGTCCTTACCGTTTCGAGCAAAGCTTCTAGAGAAAAAATCGCTTTGCTCCGCTCAATGGGGGCCCAGGTAGTCGTTTGCCCAAAAGATGCGGCGCCGGAAGATCCCAGATCTTATTATTCCAGAGCGGCCCATTTAAGTGAAGAAATTCCAAACTCTTATTATTTGGCCCAAAATTTCAACCTGGACAATATGGGGGCCCATTACTATACGACCGGCCCGGAAATCTGGGAACAAACGGAAGGAAAAATTACGCATTATGTATGCTGCGCTGGAACCGGGGGCACGTTATCCGGGACAGCTCGATTCCTAAAGGAAAAAAATCCGGCGATTCAGATCATTGCGGTAGATGCCTATGGGTCGGTACTCAAGAAATATTGGGAAACAGAAGAATTTCATGAGAGTGAAATTTTTCCATACAAAATCGAAGGTCTCGGCAAAACAATTATCCCTGAAAACATCGACTTTGATGTCATCGACCAGTTCATCAAGGTAACGGATAAGAAGAGCGCGCTGCGCGCACGCCAATTAGCTAAAAACGAAGGTCTTCTTTTAGGATATTCGAGCGGAGCGGCCATGGAATGTGTCTTCAAAATTCAGGAACAACTTTCCCGAGACCATGTCGTAGTCGTCCTCTTTCCCGATCATGGTAGCCGTTATCTCGGTAAGGTTTACAACGACGATTGGATGCGTCAAAACGGATTTATGGGCAAACAACCGGTAGATTCAAATTACGAGTACATCAGAAGGATTTACAAGACCTATAAAATAAAGACCAGAAGATACATCAGACAAACACTCAGCAAAGTATCTTATTAAACTTTATTACAACGCTAAATTTAAACTATTATGGACCAAGGCAAGGAAAAGAAGTTTCTGTCAAATGAGAATATATCCCCTCCTCTTTTTGGAAATAAATTCTTGGATAGTCTAACCAGAACCCACATCGCTATCCCGGTTAGTATTTTTTTCATCTACTCCGGTGGTCTGATCTATTGGAGCTTGACGGTTACCCAACTGGGGCCACTACTGGTACTCCTTTTGTTTTTAGCTGGCTGGTTCTTTTTCACTTTTGTGGAGTATCACGCTCATAAAGGGCTTTACCACCTGGAGCCATCGACACAGAAAAGGAAAGACCTATCCTATAAGTTACATGGCGTACATCATGATTTTCCAAAGGACAAGCAGCGACTTGCCATGCCTCCTATCATGAGCATCATATTGGCAACAACCATTCTTTTTATCTTTCGGCTGTTTTTGAGCAAGTACGCCTTTGCCACTGCTGCTGGCTTTTTTGTGGGTTATGCGGCATACCTGATCGTACATTACATTGTTCACATCTTCCACGCGCCCAATAATTTCTTAAAAGCACTGTGGACCAATCACGCCATTCATCACTACCAGAATGACAAGATTATGTTTGGCGTTTCTTCTCCACTTTGGGACTATGTCTATGGATCTCTGCCTCCAGAGTGGAAAGAAGAAAAGAAAAAGAAGGTAGAAGTTTCAGCGAAGTGATTTTTTTAGAACTTCTAGTTCTAAGATCAATGCATAACAGAAGGCGGGGCATTTAAATTGCCAGTGAAAAACTGGGTTTTTAGCAAGGTACCAGGACCATTTCGAGCTCATGGCGGTCAGCATACCACCAATGTAAAAGGTAAAGTCCTGAAAATCAGTTTTCTCATTTTTTTCCTCGCGAAAAACCGAAGGATCCATTTCCAGGCGAAGAGCGGAACTCTGCATTAATATACGCTCCATAAATCCGCAGGAGGCCTTCTGCAGAAACTGCAATTGCTTCTGCAAACGTCCACGTTTTGCCACAAGTACTGGCCATTGGGTCTCCCACATTAACTTGACCATGTGATAGTGAATGATGACTGCCGAGGGATACCAGGGAGCAGCATAAAAGGGCTGCTTCATGTAAAAAGCAACATCGATCATCTCGGTGAGGTATTCCAGCGTAGCTCGATCAAATTCATTCAGCGTGAGCTGATACCGATTAAAAACCCTAAGCAGATTTGACATCACCACTACGTCAAACTCGATGGGCATTGCACCAGTCCCCATCCACGTTGAATAGACTTTTGCCCGGTTGAATTCAGCCGGTATTTTATGATTCCACTTTCGCTGGCCATTGGCAAACTGCGCCAAATAGCTGCGAAATCCTTCTACTTCTTGATCCTGGTGCGGGAATGTCAAGTACGCCAAAGCGGTGTCGTCGGTATCTGGTGGCGACTTAAACTTCTTAAATCGGTGCAGCAGCCATCCGTTCGGAAAATGATAGTTCTGGCCTTCTTTCCAGAATTGGTAGACCGGAATTCCATTGCGGGCCACCCGGTAAGAGGGATAGTTTTCTAAGGCCGCGGACTCCATTGTTCTAATAATGGATTTCAAGGCGTCCCCTTGGCTGGCAAGTGCAAATTGCAGCAAAGAAGTAGTCAACGCAGTAAAGAATAGATTGTCATCGGCTCTTCTTAGATTCAAATAAGGATAGTATCGATAGGCCGGAAAATGTCCCTGCGCAAAAAACTGGTCACCAGGCGACTGTAAGGTTTGGATCCGCTCCAGAAGTGATAAAATCATGAGGTAATTTATTACTCTTCCAACATTCCCGTCGAAGAGCTTCGCAATAGATCATCTGACGCCTGCAAAATTTTATTCTTTAAGCGATAGGGATAATCTGGTCGGTTGGCCAGAAATTGGAGAACAATCTCCGCTGCTTCAGGAGATTGATGTCCGTTGAGGATAGCACTGATCCAACGTTTCGGAAAGAAGATATCCCCCGTTTCTTGAATTTCTTCCATCAGTTCAAGACCCGGTAAGATATACCTGACTGCAGAAGCACTCCTCAGTGGATGATGCAGATAGGATAAAGCAGCACCTACCCAAGGCTCGTAATGACGATTTTCCGCTTTCTTAAGGCTTTCAAAAAAAGTGTCTCTCACCACGGGATCGCTGGAAAGAACGGGCAAAAGAAACGCAAAGCGCTTTCTACTATCCGAATTCTGAATCCTTTCCAATTGCTGAGTGAGTATGGTATCTATCCCCACAACTTCCCTTACTGCCAACTCAGATGCAATTTCAGTGAAATCAAATTCAGATAGTGACAAATTGGGAATTTCAAGGTCCTCCGACCACAATCGCACTAAGCGGTCGACCCCTGCAGCAGATATTGCAATCGATCGATAAGCTCTAAAAAAAGCAATCTTTCGTTTGTCATCCCTGGTCGACCAAAGGTCTTCCCACAACAAATTCTCGACTGACGGCCCAAGCCGTTCTCGTTGATCCGGCGTTAAAAACTGCCAGTACAGATTATCCAAAACCCCCAGCACATACTGGTAATTTAGTGGCTCCTTCTCCTCCGGCAATGACGACATTATCAAGTTCAAAAGTTGTTCTGGTGCAATCTTTTTCCTCAACATTTCTTCCTGTAGTGTTAACCAGGCTGCCCCCCTAATTTGTGGCTGATCGATCGTACTCAAATTAAACGCCAATAAAAATGCGCGACTGGCCTCGTCTAAACCAAAGTATCCGTAGCTTCCTTCCCATCCATTGGCCAACACAAAATCGGGATTCTTGAATGAAGTTGGGATGTTGACCTCTGTTTTTCGGCCACCAATCTTAGCGTCAATTTCCACATACTTCTTGTCTTTGACCAATACGACCTGAGTTTTTTGATCCCATTCTTGTCCTTCATCGCTGCGGCGAGTCGACACAATTTCTACTATTTGTCTGCCCTCTTCTTTCTGATCCACAACTCTGGTTTGGTAACTCGGCATGCCGCCCTGCTTGACCCAAGCTGTACTCCAGGAGCGTAGGTCTTCGGCCGTCCCATCATCAAGAATGCGAATAAGATCGTCCCAAGCAGCATTACCAAAGGAAAAAGCATGTAGATACTTCCGTAGTCCTTCTCTAAGAGACTGCTCACCGACGATTTCCTCCAACTGCATCATGACCACCGGGGCCTTTTGGTAAATGATCCGTCCGTAGAGAGTCCCGGCATCCTTGAGGTTTTCCAGGGGCTGTTGAATAGGATGACTGCCCAATGATCGATCTTCGGAGTAGGCTGCCGGTTGGTGAGCCATCAGGAACCGCAATTGGTGATCGACCTCGGGAAATGTTGGATTCACAATTTTTGCTGCCATGAAATTGG
>JANQRV010000042.1 GCA_028284395.1 Saprospiraceae bacterium | reverse complement strand
GTTAAGAGGTTATTTTTACATGTCCAGACGACCGGCCTATTACCACCACTACAACAATTACGATCGCAATTACCGCCCGGTCTCACGTACCTATTACGGCCCTAGCAATTACTACGGCACTCAGAACTTCGGCAAAACGGACGCCGGCCAAAAATCGAGCTGGATTCAAAAAACACCGACTTTCCGTGAAAGAGTCCGGCGCTTTGTGCGTACATCATCCAATAACAACCGAACAAATACTACCAACAGAATACCAAGAAACAGCTCCCGTTACTCTAATCGCTCCCCCAGCCGGTCGCGTGGAGGAGGGTTTGGTGGTAAATAAAAGAATCCAAATGCTTGAAAATCCTATTCTCGAGTTAGTACTCGAAACTGCAGCTTACATCTCGGTCTCCTTTATTTTACTATTGGCCGGTAAAATGGTTTTCGATCTTTCCCATCGAAAAATCAACCCTCGACAGGAGTTGGTCAAAAAAGACAACTTGGCTTTCGCTATCTCTAATCTAGGTTACTACATTGGCTTGCTGATTGTCCTGGGTGGAGCCATCTTGGGCCCTTCCAATGGACTGCTCGCAGACTTAGTCGATATTGTTAACTTCAGCTTATTGGCGATCGCTCTATTAAACATTTCGGCATGGGTAAACGATCGTTTCATCCTCAGAAAGTTCAGCATTCATAAGGAAATATTTGTGGATCAAAACGTCGGCACCGGCGTGGTTCATGCGGCTAACTACATCGCTTCCGGCTTCATTATTTTTGGAGCGGTTTACGGTGAGGGAAGTATCTTTTTGCTCGACATTAAGATGGGCACTACCCTTTCGGGAATGGTGATGGCACTTATTTTTTGGTTGATCGGTCAAATCCTGCTATTATTAACATCTCTGGTCTACAATCGGATGCTTCCCTACGACATTCACGATCATATCGAAAGGGATAACATCGCCGTTGGTATTGGTTATGCTGGTGCTATCATCGCCATGGGTATCTTAATCAGTCAAGGCACCGGAGGGGAATTTTTTAACTGGAATGACCACTTACTGAAAATCTTGGTAGAAGTTTCGATCGGCCTCATCCTGTTGCCTCTTGCCCGTTGGATTACTGATAAGATCTTATTACCGGGAGAAAAAATCACTGATGAGATCATTAATCAGGAAAAACCCAATATCGGAGCCTCCATGATCGAGGCATTCGCCTACATTGGCAGCGCCGTGCTAATTATTTGGTGTATATGAGCGAAAAGCGGAAGGCCTATATCTTGCAAGCTGCATTATTTGCAACTGGTCTTTCGGGGGTTGTTGCCGAATACATCCTGGCTACCCTGGCCACCTATTTTCTCGGCAACTCGGTCGTTCAGTGGACGCTGATCATTTCCTTGATGTTGTTTTTCATGGGGGTGGGTAGCCGGCTCACCAAATATTTGTTTCAACACTTATTTGTCTGGTTCGTCGGTATTGAGTTTTTACTTTCCCTAATCGTCTCTTTTTCTGCATTATCGACCTATACCATGGTGGCCATGCACGATTACATCGGCGTCTGGATCTACGGTTTGGCCATTTTGGCTGGCACCCTTATCGGAATGGAACTTCCCTTGGCCATGCGACTCAACGATCGTTTTGAAGCCTTTCATATCAACGTCTCCAACATCTTAGAAAAGGATTACTACGGTAGCCTTTTTGGAGGTATTTTTTTTGCTTTCGTCGGACTCCCATTCCTCGGACTAACCTACACACCGTTTGTCCTTGGATTCATCAACCTTGGCGTTGCCATCTGTCTACTTAATTTTTTCCCCGAAATTCTAAAATCAAAGAAGCGATGGCTACTCAATACAAGTGCCTTCCTCTTAACTCTGACAATGGGCCTTGGCATTTTATATGCAGATGATATCGTCTTGTTTGGCGAGCAAAAGAAATATCTGGATAAAGTTGTCTACTCCGAACAGACTGCTTATCAAAAGATCATCATTACGCAATGGAAAGATCATCATTGGCTCTATCTCAACGGAAATTTACAGTTCTCTTCGTTTGATGAAGCACTTTATCACGAAGTATTGGTCCATCCGGCTGCATTCCTCAGTGGGCATCCACAAAAGATTCTGATCCTGGGGGGAGGGGATGGCTGTGCAGCCAGGGAATTATTGAAGTATCCGTCGGTAGAGTCCGTGACTATTGTAGACCTGGATCCCGGAATGACTAGATTAGCGACCGAAAATACTTTGTTAACCAACATTAACCAGGGCGCACTATCAGACGAACGCGTAAAGGTCATCAATAAAGATGCCTTCAATTATTTGCAAGATCATCTGGGTTTTTATCATCTGATTATAGTTGATCTGCCAGATCCTCGTAGTATTGAATTGTCACGACTTTATTCCGCTGAATTTTATCGACTTTGTTACAATCACCTCAGTGCAAACGGTGTATTCATCACTCAGGCGGGCAGTCCCTACTTCGCTCCTAAAAGCTATAAATGCATCAATAAAACCATCCAGCAAGCTGGCTTTACCACTTTACCATTGCACAATCAGATCATCACAATGGGGGAATGGGGATGGGTATTGGGTACTAAGCACGATGCCTCCTCTACTACTTTGAGAAATCGTTTGAAGAAATTTGACTCCGAACAGATCCCAACCCGATGGATCAACCGGGAAGCAATTGGTCTGATTACTTCCTTTGGGAAAGATTATTTTGATCCAACTTCAGATTCCATTAAAGTCAACCGGATTCACGACCCGGTTCTACCCAATTATTACCGTCAGGGAGATTGGAGTGTATACTAAATATCTCCTTATCAGGCACTTTAATGCAAAACAGACCGTACCACCTTCTCTTTGATGTGCGGAAGGAGAGTTTGGTCAGCAATAATGAATCTTTTATCTTTAAGCAGGAGATCAAATTGAATTGTAAAATTTATCTGAGGCTATTTTTTGCTGGACCAGGCCCGACCGAAGGAGTATAGCCGGAGCTAAATGACTAAGGAAGAACGCAGGCCAGTATCCTTTGAGAACATTCTCTTTTGAAAGCACAACGCAAATGTCCAAATTATCGCGCAGGAAATTCCTTGGCACAATGGCAGTTGGTAGTCTTGGTGTACTATCCAATCCGCTGGAAAAGTTCTGGGTTCGACAGCCCGATCAGAAATACTTCACCCTTAGCAAGAAAGATGGCCGATGGTGGTTGATTACCCCTGATGGTCTTCCATTCTTCACAATCGGCTTAAACCACATTGACCCTGCCAGCTTGAGATATCCGGAAAACATCCATCTTTGGCGAGATAAATACGACGGAAGCACGTTGAAGTGGATTCGGGAATCCGTTGCACCAAATTTAAAACAGTGGGGATTTAATACCGTGGGCTGGGTTCAGGAAGTAACCGTGCGACAATGGCGACATTCCCGTTCTTTTACAAATGATGAATATCGAGCGCTGGATATGCCGTATTGCCATATGCTGCCATTTTCGCAAACTCATCAGTGGGAACAACATACCCGGCATTTTGACTTCTTTAGTAACGAATGGCAGGAATGGTGTGATTACGTTGCAAGGTCACACTGCGCTGCTCTCAGCACGGACGCTAATCTGATCGGATACTTCTACAGTGATTGCCCGACCTGGATTCATACTCGGCCCCATAACCAATGGCGAGGCCCCATTTATGACCCTGAACTGCTCAAGACTGAAATCGGCAGGAAAGAACTCTCGAAATTAGCCACTCAATACTACCGGACTACCTACGAAGCAGTTCGCCGATACGACCCCAACCACTTGATCTTCGGTGATCGCTACGAAGCTAATGCTACCATTGCCATGGAAGTAATTAGTGCGGCTTTACCCTACGTGGACGTACTTTCTTTTCAAGATTTCAGGGACCCTGTCAATCACTTGGCAGAATGGCATCAAAAAACGGGGAAGCCAGTTTTACTAGCTGATGCCGCTCGTATGAATTGGAATACACAACCCGGCGAATTCACTCGAAATAATGGAAAATGGTATTCTGAAATACTGAATAAGTTATACGAAGATCCGGGCTGCATCGGTTTTCATTTATGTGGTGCCTACCAACGCAACAAGGCAAGGCGTTATGGATTGCTGGATGAGCTGGAGCGTCCCGACGAAGAGAATGTCGCCCTGATCCGGACAGCCAATGAAAAAATCCAAGCCCTAATATCGCAGGAAGCAAGGAGGAAGTAGCCATACCCAGAATACGGCAGATTGGGCCAGGCCAATTTTAGGAAATTCCTATTTTTTTTGATCCCTTACTTCAGGGTTACCTACTGAACTACAATTGCCCCGCAAATCATACGAGATAGTTGAGCACTTTCTTGATCATCCAGTCGGCCATGGCCTCATCGGATACCTTGCTGGGTTTGGAGTGCCATTGCTCCACCGAATAAATGCCTTCAAAACCACTTTCTAAGGTCAATTTCATGCACTGGTCAAAATCAAAGGAAAGGTGATTCATATCTTGATCAAATTCAATGGTCTTTACGGATACTTGATAAGCGTGAGGCAGTATCTTTTTCAAAGATTCGAAGCGCGCTTCATTGGAGTAGTTTCCAAAATCAGGAAGTGTATAGGTATTTTCACCAACTCCTTTTACAATCCTCAGATGTACCTCAGGATCCATCTCCATTCCAAAATGGTTTTCGATCAGCAGGGCGATGCCTTTTTTCTTGGCTACCGCATTGATGGCTCTCAGACCTTCAATAACGTATCGGATCTCTCCCTTACCCGGATTAAATCGTATTGCACCGGCCCCCAATTTTTTTGCAGCCCTGACCCATTTGATGGCCAATTCAATACTTTCTCTTCGTTGTGACTCCTCTGCTGCCCCCAAACTGTATTTTTCATCACACTGAATATTGATCAAGGTACTCTTTGTTTTTCTAAGTGCCTTCTTCAACTCCTTGAGATAAGAGGATTCTAATGATTCAAAGTGCTTGCTCCACAGTTCTACATTGTGCAAACTGAATCGGTCGGCAAAATACTCTGGTATCTCTATCAATTCCATATTCCCACCGGAATAAGAACTGTCTTTGGATCTAGTTTTGGAAAAGCGCTCCCGAAAGTTGACGGTAGACATGCCGATACGGGTCATTGGGTTAGCTGGTTGTGCAAAGCTTGCTAATGGATGTAAAAGCATGGTGGCGGAGGTTGCCCCGATGATTTGGTTAAAAGTCCTTCTATTCATAGCTCTTATTGAATTAATGATGTATCAAAGTTACGACATCCAAGAAGTAATAACCGTAGGTAAACTCATCCACCAAGAGGTTTACATCACCGTAAAGGTGCTCTTTGCCACCAATCATCTAAAGCTGCTTGTAAGACCTGTACTCTTTCCGGTTCGGCCTCCAGTCGATTTTGTTTTTCGTAAGGATCATCTGCAATATGAAACAGTTCGAACGGTGCGTCTTTCATATTCACTGTATCCGGCACAATCAATTTCCACGGATAATCCAAGGCGATCCGATATTGCAAACTTTGAGAAGGGGCTTCGACATTGGCTATATCGTGGTCGAATGATTCGGCAAAAATCATTTTCCGTTGGTGAAGAGCAGTTTCGTCCAGTACATTCAATCCTGGCAATTCGGTCTCTGCTTCCAAGTTGCAAGCAGTCAGAATCGTCGGCACGATATCAATACTGCTCACCAAGGTGGTCGTATCAATCGCTGGTACAATTTTCCCCGGCCATTTGAACATAATAGGAGTTCGAATGCCCATCTCATAAGGCGTCCTCTTTGAACGGGGAGCGTAGCGATTTTGCCGATCAGGGTCCTGAATCCAGCCATTATCGCACACGTAAACGACTAAAGTTTCCTCGGAAAGTCCCTTCTGATCCAGGTATCCAAGCAATTGCCCACAAGTTTGATCAAACCAATCACACATGGCCCAGTACTTGGCGATGGCTGGTGTTGGTGCTCTTTCGAGATACTTGTCTTCCAATTCCTTCGGCGGTGTATGCGGAGAGTGAGGTAAAAACGGCGCATACCAAACGAAGAAGGGTTTCTCTTCTGTCTGAGCCTGGTCAATGACATCATAAATTGGTTGCAGACCTTCCCGCCCAATCACCAGGCCATCGTCGCCGTGACGGCCTCCACGATTGACATCTCCGTGGGTCATACCATGGGTAAAATGCGCATCTCTCCAGGACCCCATCCACCACTTGCCGGTTTGCACGGAGAGATAATCTAACTTGGCCAGATATTCGGTCAGCAGCATATTTTGGTCAAACCTTTCGATCAGTGGATTGAATCTCCTTTTGCGTTCTATCTGCCATTCTTTTGAATAACGCTTTCCCTCAAATTCAAATGCCGGATCATTACCCGTGACGCCGTGTTGGTGGGGGTATAAACCCGTAATAATAGTTGCCAGCGAAGGACAACACAACGGTGCCGCAACATAACTCCGGGTAAAGGTACGGGCCTCCCGTGCTAGCTGATCGATATTGGGGGTTTCGATGTGTGGATGTCCCATAAAGCCATAATCCGACCACCCCTGATCGTCGGAAATAATCAAGACGACATTTGGAGGATCAACTTTTTTATCGTCAATTGAATTTGTAGGGGCACAGGAAAAGGTCGTGATTAGAAAAATCAATAAAACACCTCTCATATCTTTAGATTTTAAAGTTGGTTTCGCATTCGATTAAACTTGATATTCAATGTTTTCCGGTTGCTTTCACGGCAGGTAAAAAACCTCTCTCAACGATGTTACCTTGGGCGAATTGTCTTCATTGGTCTCCATGAGGTCGGACATGTAAGCCCACCACTTTTTCATGATCGGTAACGTTGGCAACCGTGCAAGTTGATGCTCCGGGATGGCCTTGTGGAAAGCAAACAAGGTACCTGTCGCTCTATTCAGAAAGATGGAATATTCGCGGATACCGGCCTGGTTCAACTCGGCCTTCAAATCAGGCCAAATTTCGTCATGACGTCGTTCGTATTCGGCCTCAAAGCCTTTTTTCAGTTGCATGGTAAAACCAAATCTTTCCATGATTGTGGATATTTAAAGAACACCATATTAAAGTCATTCCGCAATGACAACATGATGTTTATTCAAAGATTAGCCTTGCTCAGTAGGAGTTGGGACATCTGCCCCGCCGCTAGTTCAAGCGGGACACCATCGATTAACTCCAGACCGGTATACTGATGATCGATCTTTCCATCGATTGATTGTAGCCGATAGGACTGCTTTAGGTCGGCGACAAACCACTCTGGAAATTGGTTGATCCGGGGATAGTCGGCCGGTAAATTCAAAAAGGTTTTATGGCGTGGCTGATCAAAATATAATTTTCCGGTCCAGGCTTCTTGAGATTCTATGACAATATTCAGCGTATCTCCTTCCCTGGTAGCTCCCCACAAAAGATCTTTGCGCCAGGGCCGCATATAAGTGCCTTGGGTTTTCCACAAGCAATACATTAGGGTAGTACGGGCAAAATTACCGTCTCCATGCCAGCCTTCAATAATTCCCGAATTCCTCCATTGCTCCGTGTCTTTCCGGTGGCTTGAATCCTGCATCGACCACATTACCTTAATCTCACTATCTAACCAATCGCGAACAGTAGAATCCCGGATTCGATTGTAAAGATTCAAGCCTCCTTCTATGGCATCAGCGTAGCCATCCTGACTGCCATTTTCCCAATCAAAGTTTTTGTAATGCCCAAGGTTATGGAATACCTGGAGAATAGGTCCAGTTCTATCTTTGTCTGAGTGGCCGATCAACCAGTCGGTCAATGCCACCGTGTAAAATCCGTTCAGATTGTATCCCCAATTGTCGGCAATTCGGGGTTTGGTTACCTCTCCGGTTTGGGGGTTGACTGCATCATACATCAACCCATGCTCATTGACTCCCACTTCCAGAATTCGCTTAAG
>JANQRV010000605.1 GCA_028284395.1 Saprospiraceae bacterium | reverse complement strand
CACTGCACCAGCCGGTGGCGCCCATTGCCTTCTTTCTGATGAACGACGGAGAATTGGAAGATGGTTTTTTCTCTCTGAAAATGGAAGGTACAGATTACCCACAGCATCTGCCGGCCATCGAGGCTGCCTTTAAAGCATCGTTTCCGGATACGGTATTTGAGTACTTCGATATGGAGGCAAAATACCGGGAACAATATCGTGCCGATGATAACTTTCGGCGGTTAAACCTTGCATTCACGGGCATCGCATTTTTTATCGCCTGCATGGGCCTGCTGGCTTTGTCTTTGATCATTGTAGAGAAACGGATCGTAGAAATCGGTATTCGCAAAATCCTCGGCTCATCGGTTGCGGAAATCCTGTTGCTTTTATCGCGTGACTTTCTAACCCTGGTGTTGATCGGTTGGATGCTGGCTATTCCAGTGACTTGGTATTGCTTGCAAATATGGTTGCAAAACTTCGCCTTTAGGGTAGAGATAACGTGGTGGATCTTCCCGCTGGCGGGACTGGCCGCGATTGCAATGATCGTGCTCTCCACCGGGATCAATGCGCCCAAGGCGGCTTTACTCAACCCAGCCACCATTTTGAAAAGCGAATAAGAAAGATCTAAGCCGGATCCATATCGGCCAGCACTTTGATTAATTCCGAAATCATTCTTGCGGTCCCTCCCCAGATAAAACGGGGGCCCGCCTGATAGGCCGGCATGTCGATCCAACCGCCATCGGCGAGCGTTACTCTTTTGTTTCTCCGGTTTTCCGGATCGCGCAAAACCCGAAGGGAAACATCGAATGCTTCCGCAACTTCCTCCTGCTGAGGAATGTAACTGGGGGGATCATTCAAATATCCGATGACGGGCGTCACCAGTGAATTGCTGGGGGGAATATAAACGGGCGTCAGCTCTCCAAGAATATGGGCCCGTGGTACCGCTACCCCGACCTCTTCGTGCATTTCGCGAATGGCAGTTGCCGCCAAATCCTCGTCTTGTGGTTCCTGCCGGCCACCGGGAAAGGAGATTTGCCCGGGATGAGCACGAATATTGTCCGGACGCAGCATCATGGGGATGTGCAAATCTGCTGCGCCGGGAAAAAATGCAATCATGACGGCACAGATTCTGGGTGGACGGACCTCAAATTGCTCCTTTCTTTTCACTTCGGATTCCAACAACATGCGAAGCAGATTATCCGATAAACCTTCTTTTCTAATATCCTGGTGAGGAAGTTCTTGCTGAAGACGCATTTTCAAAAAAGAAATCAACTGCTGCATAAAGGAAAAGACTCAATTTTTTTCGCTAATATAGTCTAAGAATTCTGGATTGCGACTGAAGATCCCAACTTACTTAACAACAAATGATGAAAAGCAATACCCTTACATTAACAACAAAAACACCGTTGTACTTGCCCTATAGTTTGGTGCTTATTTTATGTATTTGTGCGTGCGGAAGTTCCGCCCCTGAAAAAGAAGCAGCAGCTACCGCCTCGCCGTCACCAATGCCATTGGCCGCCGCCAATGAAGCAGCGGTCCAATCGAGTGACACCCTGTCTCCCACTTCATCAAAAGCAACCGTAACTACTATGAATTATGATGTAAATCATCCCGATCAAACCTTTTCGCTGTCGAAGAAGCTAATGGAGGTTTCCGGCTTGAGTTACTTTGCTCCCGGCAATCAACTACTTTGTATCAACGATGAAAAAGCAAATATCTTTTTCCTCAGCCTAGAAGACGGTTCGATCGAAAAGGAAGTAGATTTTGGCAAAAACGATGATTACGAAGGCGTTGAAGTGGTGGGACAAACCATCTACGTCGTGAAGAGCAACGGGAATCTTTATCCTTATGACCTCGAGCAAAAAGAAGATGGCCCAACCATCAAATTGCCCCTTAGACAAGAAAACGACATTGAGGGTCTGGGATACGACCCCACTCAGCATCAACTGTTACTCGCCTGTAAAGGGAGCCCCAACCTTGAAGGCCATGAAAAACTTAAAAAGACCAAAGCAGTCTACGCTTATGATCTGCAGCACAATGCCTTTATCGACGAGCCCGTGCTGCTGATCAAAGACGACGAACTGGTGGCCTGGGTCGAACGGTCGTATGCCGATGCGGATCTATCCAAGAAAAAACGCTCGAAACTCGTGGAAAGAGCTAAAGATATTTCTCCTTCCGCGATCGCCGTTCATCCCGCCAGCGGAAATTACTTCATCTTATCTACAGTGGGAAAAGTGATGGCCATTTTTGATTCGGCGAAGCAACTCGAGCAAGTCCTCTTCCTGGACGAAGATGTGCATGCACAACCGGAAGGTATATGTTTCACCCCGAACGGAACAATGTACATTAGCAATGAAGGCCGGGGGTTGGTGGCCAAAATTCATCGTTTCAATGCCAAGTAACATCGATCAATCACCGGTGACACCAATGGTACTGCCGGCGGGAATAATGGCATTTTTCTTGACAATGACGATTCCCTCACGAATACAATAAGTATCCGTTTCGGTGTTCGCCAGTCCGGCTCCACCGCGTATCGAAACGTTGTCTCCGACTCGGCAATTCTTATCGATGATGGCGTTTTCAATCGTACAATCACGGCCAATGCCCATATGTGGTGCCGTACCCCGCAGGTTTTCGATGTCATTCAGTGTCTCGTAGTAATCATTGCCCATCACGATGGAGTGAGACACCAGGGTATTGTCTTCGATCCGTGCCCGGATCCCAACTACCGAACGCTCGATAATGGCATTGTGGATGATGCATCCCTCCGATACAATGGCCATATTCAGATTGGTGCGAAAGTATTTTGCCGGTGGTAAAATTCTCGAGTTGGTATAGATCTTGTCAACTTCATCGAAAAAATTGAACAGTGGGATGTTGTTGGTCAGATCGAGACTGGCTTCCATAAAGGATTCGATTGTCCCAATATCCGTCCAATAGCCGCCATAGGCATACGATCCGACCCTGGAATTATTTTGAATGGCCTGAGGTATGATCTCTTTACCAAAATCGGTTGCTTCGGGGTTTTGCTCCAACAGGTCTTTCAGCACCTTCTTGTTAAAGAGGTAAATACCCATGGACGCCAAATACACTTTTCCTTCCGCACGATACTTTTCCTCCACCGGAGATTCCCAGGCGGGCAGTAAGTCGGTTGCCGGCTTTTCGATGAAATTGTCAATCACGCCCTCTTCATTGACTTTTAAGATGCCAAAACCCGTAGCATCTTTGGCGTCGACCGGAATCGTGGCAATGCTGAGATCAGCACCTTTACTGAGATGATCCCGCAGCAGGAGATCAAAATCCATTTGATACAGCTGATCGCCCGAAAGGATCAATATATGCTCATAGGAATGATTGGCGAGGTGCCGCAAAGTCTGACGAACCGCATCAGCCGTTCCTTCAAACCAGCTTCCGCTGTCCGGCGTTTGCTCTGCTGCCAGGATTTCGACAAATCCGGTATTGAAAAGATCAAAATTATAGGAATTCTTAATGTGCCGGTTTAAGGAAGCCGAGTTGAATTGCGTGAGCACATACATTCTTCTAACGCCGGAGTTCAAACAGTTGGAAATGGGAATGTCTACCAATCGGTATTTCCCGGCGATGGGCACGGCTGGTTTGGAACGTTGCTCAGTGAGGGGATATAACCTTGTTCCCGATCCACCGCCTAAAATGAGTGCAATCATAGTGCTCTTTGTTTTGTCAGCTCAGTAGAACGGAAATATAATAGAATTCAATAAAATTACCTAATCTAGCTGCGATGATCGACCTTTTATTACATTCCCTACGTTTGAGCAAAATTTTGTCCGTACGAATCGATTTGTGGAAGAATAAGTCCAGCATCAGATAATTAGACGTGATAAAAATTCGTTATCCTATCGGTGTTACAAGATGAAAATTCATCATTTTCGAAATACTCGAACATTCTATTTTGGATCCCGGCAACCTTGGTACGCTATGATTTTGAACTATTGCGGAAAACTCCCGTATAACAAAGCAAAAACTGAAATTTATTTTTCAAAAATAGCGGCTCTTATTCCATTTAATCCGGAAATCCATTATTTTTGTACACCTGGACTTGAGAAGAGAATTACACACCTCCTCTTTGGGCTATTAAAAATAATGAGAATAGTTGGTAATAACGCGAACAAATAAATCAACAACCCTGAACAATTTTATTAAATAGTAGTAAAGAGTACAATTAAATGATGAAAAACGACCCAAATACTAGCAGACAGTCCAACCACCGTAGAAGAAGGCCAAGATTAAACCAATCACCCAGGAGACATTCGCATCATGGACATGGAGGACACGGGGGGCATCGGGGCCATCACGGTCATACGAACACTTCAATCGCTTTCTTAGAACTCAAGTACGGCAATATCAACGGGGGGTATCCGAACTTTTACGCCATTAGCGAGATTTCTTTCCTTGCTTTTGAGCCGGGTTCTAATAAGATCTTCATCGATAGTTGGAACAATTCTGCTGATATAGATATCATCAACGTTTATGCCAAAGTTAATGAGCTGGGCCATACCGTTGATCGCGTTAAGGAAGTATTTAACATGCGCAGCAGTAGGATCAAACCTTACGACGAGGAATTCCGCCTTGAAGAAGCAGCGCTGGAAAATGCTTTTAGAAGACTGCGCCCGAGTCAGATGCACATCAAGCGTTTCCTCGGAAAAGTTTTCAAAAAGTATCGCTTCAGAGATGTTGTGGTATTCGATGGTCATAGAGATGTTTTCTTGTGCGAACGCGCAGGTGCCAACTTCTCAAGAACTAATATTGTCGACATCCAGAAGGATCTGAATAAAGAGACCAATTATTTATTCTCCTTGAATAAATTGTCGGTGGTCATCAATTTCGAATTTGATGGTGCTTATCTGCGCTCGAACAATCTCGAATATTGGTTGCACCCCATTGCCGCTCAACAGATTGTACCCAAGTCCGCTGCCTACGATGCCGCCCGACTATTGATGGTATACCAAGAATACAAAGAACACAAGGATGATATGCTAAGAAGAGCTGCTCAATTGCTTGAAAAAATCAAGGAAGCGAGCCCGGCATCTTAATTTCATCTTTTACTTATAGACTATTCAGGAGGCCCTTCAGCATTCGGTTGTTGAAGGGCCTTTTACTATAAACTCCATCACCGATGGTTATTATTCACACTCCAACCAACAACCTGGCAAACAGTCGATCGTTTTACGAAAAACTGCAATTCCAACCCGTCGATACAGACAAGCAGGTGCTCTACACCGATGGCAAGGTCGTCATCGAGATCAATCCCGATCGCTATGCTCGGGCGGGCATCAAAATTTACCGGGAGGATTGGGCGCCCGTAACAACAACTCTTCAAACCACCAACCGTTTGCATCCAACCGCAAACGGATGGCTGACCAGCGACCCGAACGGTGTCTTCGTTTATCTCGAAGAACAGGCTCCGCCGAAATTAAAATTGCCCGAACACCGCCCCGCCATTCCCGGCAATTTCGCCGGTATAAGTCTTGAAACGACCGATATGGAACAATCAGCGACATTTTGGCAAAAGCTGGGTTACGAAGTCGCAGTAGGCGGATCGGGTCAATCCTGGATGACCCTCTCCGATGGCGGCCTTATTCCCGTAAGTCTGATGAAACCGTTGGTTTGTCCACACCTTTTCTTCAACCCCTCCCTTACCTATTTCAATGGTAAAGATAACCCTGCGATCATTGCCAAAGTAAGAAAAACCGGTCTTCCCATTGCCGAAGAAATCACCTATTTCAATCCGGAAGGTCAGGTCGATAACATCATTCTGCGGGACCCGGGCGGATACGGTTTCTTTCTATTTAATGATTGATCGCCTTTCCATTTTCAATGAACAATGCCTACCTTTAAGATCGTTCTATCAGCTCATTAAGAACTGATTTGGAATTCCTTTGCCGGGCTTTTTCACCTTCAGCAAAAGATCCGAAACAAGTTCTAAACATGATAATCATCGATTGTATCATGCCTCTAAAAACAAATTAAACACTAATGGAACAACGCATTCTCTTCTGGATCTTTGTCACCATCTTCAGCGCAACCGCTATCATCACCTTTTTGGGCATCACCAATGTGATCAAGATCAACAAAAATTACCTCACCGCTATGTTCTCCGCGCTAATTTTGGAAGTAGTTGCTGCCGTAATTCTCGTTTTCCAAAGTTTTGATTTCGCTGGACCAGAAGCAGTTGATCTCAACGCAGTGATTGAAGAGGCGGACATTCGCGCCACATTGGCACCCCGGCAGACGCCGGAAGCCTTCATCATCAGTCAGCTGAGGGAATCAGATAAAGTTCCGGATCTCTACGAAGAGATGGGCGGCATGAAAACTGACCTGGATTCACTGCTGGAAGTACTTAAAGATTGCGAAGGCCAATCTCGCATCATTCAGGGAAACCTAGACGAGTTGGAGAAAACCTTCTACATTAAGATCAAACGGTTGCGCGATCAAATAAACCGCTACGACGGGGTCATTAATCTGGCATACCGGGCCGATAATAAAGACAATGTCTACAGTTTGTTAATCGACATCTATACCAGCCTGGGAATGGTTTCTGACGGTACTCCGATCTATGTGGATGGCAATCGGGAAAATATAAATTTTCGGACGGTCCGAAATATGCACAAGAAGTTCAAGCTGGACAACAACATCAAGATAGAAAACGATCGATACATCTATGTAACGGAAAATGACACGATCCTAATGATCCAGAAGTATCTTTCCATTATTTCTCCCGTTAACACTTGATGCAACATCGACTATTGCGGTCCCCTGTACAATATTTACCGGAATGGCATCCAATTCGATGCCAAAGCGGCGGCGATAAGCAATGCGAGCCCTGCTTTTAAATAACTCGACAAATGGTTTTCGAACCAGATTGATGGTACACCCCCCAAAACCTCCACCCATAATCCTTGCCCCCAGCACTTCATTTTGTTGTTTTGCCACCTCAATCAGAAAATCTATTTCTTCACAACTAACTTCATAATCATCCCTTAGCCCGGTGTGGGTTTGAAACATCAATTGCCCCAGGCCATGGAAGTCTCCTTCTTCCAAGTGGTGACAGGCTTCGACAACGCGATGAATTTCCCGCACGACGTAGTCACAACGGCGGTACAATACGTCTCCCAGCGATGTCCGACAGGTGGCCAGCATTTCTAAAGAAACATCCCGAAAGCTCTTTACCTGTGGAAATGCCTCCCCTATGATCCGCAAGCCTTGCGCGCATTCTTCTACCCTTGTGCCATAAGCAGATTCGGCCAATGAATGGGAGACCTTAGAATTCAACAACAAAAGCATGTATTGGTCCGTATCAAAGGGAAAGTATTCGTAGTTCAGAGACTGGCAATCCAAACGAATGACCCGTTTATCCCTCCCCATCAGACTGGCAAACTGATCCATAATTCCGCAGGGTACCCCCACAAAATCGCGGGAAGAACGCTGTGCCAATTGCGCCAGTTCAACCTTGGTAAAACCGCCATTAAACAACGTGTTCAAAGCCAATCCAAAACCACCTTCTATGGCCGCGGAAGAGCTGACACCAGCGCCAATCGGAAGATTGCCTCCAAAGACACAATCCACACCTTGTATCGGCACCTGCCTGTTTTGAAATTGCTGGACAATACCTTGCAAATAATTGGCCCATAGCTGGTCTGACGCATGGACCGAGAGGTCCTCCGAATCGAATCTTTGTCCGATGTCCTGGGCAATCCAACGAAAGCGGGATTCGTCATTGATGCCGACGGCAAAATAAAGGTGTTTATCGATGGCTGCCGGCAGGACATAACCATCGTTGTAGTCGGTGTGTCCACCCAACAAATTAATCCGTCCGCAGGCACGAATCAGCAAATCCGGCTCTCGCCCAAAGGCATTGCGAAAACCCTCTATGATCGTTTTTTGATTGTTCATAGAGTAATATTACGAAAAGCCCACCTCCTTGTTTGAATTAACTCGTCGAATATTCAGGTTTTTTTACGAGGTCTGCCACCGCCTTGATCCACCTGGGATCATCATTCAGACTCGGAACATAGTCTACCTTGTCACCACCAAATTTTTCAAAATCCTCCTGGTATTCTACACCCAATTCGATCACCGTTTCGAGGCAATCGGCCACAAAGGCCGGGCTGAAGATCAAAAGCCGTTTGGCTCCTTTTGCCGCCATTTCTTCAATTACATCATCGGTGAACGGTTTCACCCATTTGTCATTGAGCCGGCTTTGAAAAGTCGTGGTATATTGATCAGGGGTCAACTGAAGTTTTGCTACGATGGCTGCCGTGGTTGCATGGCATTGTGCGGAATAGCAAAACTGATTGTGGACGCCAATTGTCTGACAACAATCGCCACTCTGTAAGCAGTGATTGTTCCGATCTCCTTTGATCAGGTGCCGTTGTGGCAGGCCATGATAACTGAAAATGATGTGATCGTAACTCTCCAGATCAAATTGCTGCGCGTTACTAATGAAGAGATCGATCAGCGGTTCATAGTCGTAAAAGGAGTTGATGAAGCGCACATTGGGGATCGTTTGCTCTTTTCGTAAAAGTCGCATAACCTCATCGTGAACCGAGCCCGTCGAAGCGGAGGCGTACTGCGGGAACATAGGGAAAACCACAATTTCGCGAACGCCTCGGTCTAACAAAGTCCGAATACCGTTTTCAATCGAGGGATTCTGATAACGCATTGCCAAAACGACCTCGTACTCTTCACCTAGTTCCTGTTGGACACCAACGGCCACTCTCTCGCCGTACACTTTCAAAGGGGAGCCCTCTTGCGTCCAAAGTTGTTGATACAATTTTGCTGATTTGCCCGCCCGAAAAGGGATAATCAGGCCCCGTACCAGCAAATTTCTGGGTAACCACGGATAATCAATGACCCGTGGGTCCAATAAAAACTGTTTTAAATATCGATAAACGGCCGGCCGCTTCGGGTTGTCCGGCGTCCCTAAATTGACCAGTAACACACCGATCTTACCAAAATGCTTCATGCTTTCTTTCAAATTGTAGAAGAAACGGAAATTTACGAAATTAGTAGGAAGTAGAACGGTATTTGCCCAAAATGGTTGATCCACAATGGCCCCAAAAAAAATAATTTACAATCCCTAGACAAAACCAATAATTAAACACAACTTTGCCCCCTCAAACGTCCCACAAAATTTTTCGAATTCTATGAAAAGACCTCTGATTCTCGTAACGAATGACGATGGAGTCACTGCTCCGGGTATCCAATCACTCGTAAAGATGTGCCAAACGATCGGTGAAGTCATCATCGTAGCCCCCGATTCGCCACAGTCTGGAATGGGACACGCCATATCCATATCCGGTCCGATCCGGTTGCGCCGATCTGCTGCCTTCTCCGACCTCGAAGCCTACGAGTGCAGCGGCACTCCTGTGGATTGTGTCAAATTGGCAAAGTCAGTAGTTTTGAAAGGCAGGACTCCGGATTTTTGTGTTTCCGGCATCAATCACGGATCCAATGCTTCGATCAATATTATTTATTCCGGCACCATGTCGGCGGCGATGGAAGCCTCTCTGGAAGGGATTCCCTCGATCGGTTTTTCCCTGCTTGATTTTTCGTATTCCGCCAATTTTATGCAGTATCAAACCCATGTCCTAAATCTGGTCAATTACGGACTTGAACACGGCTTGAAAGAGGGCAATCTCTTGAATGTAAACATTCCCAACATACCAGCGGAAGAGATCAAGGGTATAAAAATTTGTCGGCAAGCAGAAGCCAGGTGGGAAGAAGATTATGTGGAAGCAGAAGATCCGAGAGGACAGAAGTACTACTGGCTAACCGGACGTTTCTTGGATCAAGACCACGACCAGGATACCGACCTTTGGGCGCTGGAAAACGGATATATTTCGGTGGTACCTTCTATGCACGACCTAACCAATTACCCCGCCAAAGAAGCACTCATAGACATGGAAAAATTGATGTGACAGTTTTTCATTTTGGCGCGCCCGGGACAGCGTTTACAACGTTTTCCCTTCTTATATTTCTTACAACAGGAACTTTTGTATTTCTTGGCAAATTCAAATGAATTGACCAAACCTTGTGGTGGCACTTCCGAAATTCCCATCGGAAATTGACTTGTTTGATTGTCCATTCGATTGGTTTATCAAAATAAAAATCAAGGTAGTCAATCCCTGTCTATTTGTAATTAGTCTAAATAAAATATCACTAAGATCTAACTAAAATTAGGTATGCATTTACCTAATGGCGGTGATTGCTTAACCATTTAGGGTTCAGATGTCCTTACTACGACCCCGGTTCGAAAACTGCCCGAACGACCACCTTTATCTCCCTGCTTATTTTCTGAAAAACAATTCTTGGTATGGATATATCGTGTTCCTCTAACAAGACGGTAAATTGGCTCTGGACGAACAAATTATTGTCTTCTATGCGGATGGTACAAGGAATAATCCGCTCTTGCACAACGCCGTGAATCGTCAGTTTACCTTTGGCTCGAATCCGGTGCTGGTCCTGGTCTTCGAGGTCAATTCGTTCAATAATTTTGCCGGAATAAGTACTATTTGGATACAAATTGCTTTCCAGGTAGTTTTCATTGAAATGCACTCTTTGCAAAGGCGAATTAAATCCCTCGAAAGAAGTCATTGAAACTGAAAATGCGAAGTGGTTTTTCTCTAAATCTAGCACGCCTTTGAGCTGTGTCGACGTAGCCTCGATAAACTCCAGGGGGGCATCCGATTGAAAATGGACGGTCCCGGAGGTCAGCTTGTAGAATTGACCTTGGGATTGCCCAACGTTTATTTGTGCGAACAAAAAGAGAAGAAGAAAAAAGTAATGCATTCAATTTCAAACAGGTACACCTACTCAACGGTCAACCTGCGGACCGTATTGCTCCTAGGCGCTTCCGTGAACGACGGTGAATCCTAACAAGTCCCGAAAGAAGTTCAATCAGTAGAGTTTATGCAAGAGTGTTTTGTATAAACTCTGGTGATCAAATCAATTTCATGGCGTAGAAGATCTCACGACCGATCTGTCGGACGCGCTCATCGTAACGAAGAGCCTCCTGTGCCGTACCATCTGCTTCCTTGGGATCTTCATAAGTGAGCGGTAACCGCCAGTCCGCTCCCGGGATAAATGGACAATTCGCGTCTGCTTCGGAACAGGTCATGATCGCCGCAAATTCCCTTTTCGGGTTATTGGCATCATCAAAGGTCTTCGAGTAACAAACGAGCGGTTCGGAATCCGATGAAAACGACACTTCATAGTGGGGATTCGTTCCTTCCGGTTTACCAATGACAAAGCCGGCCCGTTCCATAGCGGCTACAGCTCGTGGATTAAAAGCAGTGGCTTCCGTTCCGCCGGAAAATGTGGCAATTCGCTTGAATCTGAAGTGGGCAGCAGCAGTAGCAGCCCAAATTTGACTGATGTGGCTACGACGGGAATTGTGGGTACAGATAAAATTGAGTGCAGCAGTACGTTCCTTTAGTTGTTTTAGCTGGATGTACTCAGCTAAATCGGCCAGTTTCTTTTTTCTTTCATAATTGATCAGGGATGTCTCCTGCAACAATCCTTGAATGTATAATTCCAGCTTCGGATAAAAACTCATTCAAAACGGTTTTTGCGCCGTGAATTTACACGATTTGTATGGCTTGCAGTGCTCTTTATTGTTAAGGCTATATTAATTATCTTCGCGAATTGATGAACTTAGAAAAACGACTATGAATTTTGCAATTGAATTCCTGAGCCAACCCTGGCATTGGGCGGTATCGGGTGCCCTTCTTACGGTTTTAATGGTACTGATGCTGGTGTTTGGGGAAAAGTTTGGTATTTCCAGTTCTTTTGAAACGATCTGTTCTATGGCCGGCGGCGGCCGAAAGATTCAGCTATTTAACTTTAATTGGCGAAAACAGTCCTGGCAACTGGCCTTCATAGGAGGCGCTATCATCGGCGGTGCCATTGGCACTACCCTACTCCAGAGTTCCGAACCAGTAGCCATCTCTCAGGATACCGTAGCACATTTGGCCTCGATGGGAATTGCCACGCCTCAATCAACTGCTGAGGGGCTTGGCTTTGTGCCCAGAGAGCTATTTACCTTCGAATCGCTTCTGACTGCAAAGGGGTTTCTTCTACTCGTACTGGGCGGGTTTCTCATTGGTTTCGGGACTCGCTGGGCTAGCGGGTGTACCTCTGGCCACGCCATCAGCGGGCTTTCCAATCTGCAATTGCCATCCCTCATTGCAGTGATCGGCTTCTTTATCGGTGGTCTTTTGATGACACATCTTTTCCTTCCCCTTATTCTATCACTTTGAATTGCAAAAAACGAATATGAAACTTCCAATATTTGCTTTGCTCGGTATATTTTTTGGAATCATCATGACTAAATCCGAGGCAGTTTCCTGGTACCGCATTCAGGAAATGTTCCACTTCGATTCCTTTCATATGTATGGCATCATTGGCACAGCGGTGGTTTTTGGAGCCGTCGCTATTCTTTTGTTGAAAAGAATGGGTGTACAGACCGTTGAAGGTCAACCGCTCAAGCTACAAGCCAAACAATTACAGATACCGCGACTGTTACTGGGTGGTACGATGTTTGGACTGGGCTGGGCAATGACGGGTGCTTGCCCGGGGCCGCTCTACACGTTGGTAGGTCATGGCATTTGGGTCATTTTAGTGGTCATTGCCAGCGCACTTATCGGGACTTTGACTTACGGATTGTTGAAAAGCAAATTGCCTCACTGATGTCTTAAGGAAATTAGGACTTTAGAAAAAAAGCAATACCTTTATCGATTATTGGTGATCTGATCAGCCAGATCCAAAAGGGAATCCAGTGAAAATCTGGAGCAGTCCCCGCTGCTGTAAGCTCCGCATCATGGCTTTTGAAATTTAAACCACTGCAGTCAATGTTCGCTCTTCTAATACACTGTGGGAAGGTAACAATAGCCGGAGTAAGCCAGAAGACCTGCCAATAAAATTGATCACGTATTAGGCTTTCGGTGGAAAAGTCGGGATTGAAAGCCTACCAAATTAGTTTTGGTAGATGGACTCTTTATTACTGTATTCGTACATTTTGGCGGCCTTTTGGTTGCCTTCGATCGCATGGGCGCAAGTAGATACTTCTGCTTCGTTGCCTACGGTGGAAGTGATGACAACTGCACTTCGGGAAGTACCGGTGGGCAGCCAGGTCACGCAATGGGATTCCGCGGCCATCGTCACCGATCCCGGACTTAACTTGGCCGACCTTTTGGTTCGCGAGAGTAATATTTTCGTTAAGAGCTATGGTCGCGGTAGTATTGCAACTACGTCGATCAGGGGCGGTAGTGCCGGGCATACGGCAGTGCTTTGGAATGGTTTGTCCTTGCAAAGCCCCATGCTTGGCCTTTTGGACCTGTCTTTGATTCCCATCGGCGTAGCCGATGAAATACAGGTAGAGTTAGGCGGTAATTCAGCACTTTGGGGCAGCGGTGCAATCGGTGGTCTCATCAAACTCAACAGTAATCCCGCTTTCAAAAAATCCTTTTCCAGCTCCATACACTACACAGCGGGCAGTTTTGGCAACCGGGAACAACAAATGAATGTACGCTGGAACAGTGCGTCGATTGCTGTCAAAACGCAATTACTTTTGCATCGATCTACCAATGACTTCAATTATCAAGTGCGGCCCGATTTGCCCCTGAAACAACAAAGTAACGCTGCGGTCAAACAAAAGTCTTTGCAACAAGAATTGCATTTTAAGGGCCGCAAAGGTCAAAAATTCAGTCTTTTCTTCTGGTGGCAGGATTCCGACCGGCAAATTCCTCCAACCAGTACGCAGAACCGAAGCCTCGCCAGCCAGCGAGACTACTTCAATCGAACATCGTTCCAATGGGAAAAAACCGGTAGAAGAAGCATCCTGAAAGTGCGGACCGGTTTTTTTAATGAGACCATCGACTTTCGCGATCCTCAGATTGGCCTGGAAGCGCTGACCAGGTTTACGGTGGCCATCGGCGAAATTGAAAACCAATGGCAATTGAGTGATCGCCAATGGTTGCAAGTCGGTTTCAATGAAACCTATACCAAAGCGCATTCGGAAAACTATAGCGACCCGCCATCCGAATACCGCACCGCCTTATTCGCAGCCTTCCGCCGTTCGTTCGACTTCTGGAAAATTCAAATCAATGTTCGTCAGGCTTGGTTGAACGATCGAATGGTACCGCTAATTCCCGCTTTGGGCATCACCGGCACCATTCATCCTCATTTGGTTCTCAAAGCCAAGGTGGGAAGAAATTATCGTATTCCTACCCTAAACGATCGGTATTGGATACCCGGTGGTAATGAAAATCTATCTCCTGAGAGAGGTTGGAGTCAGGAATTGACCCTTGCCTATCGCAGCAAAGTCGACAAACCCCATTTCTCCTACTCGGCAACTGCTTTCAATCGCCATATCAAAGACTGGATTCTGTGGAGCCTACGTGAAGGGGATTCTTATTTTTCGGCGCATAACATTGCTCAGGTCTGGAGTCGGGGGATCGAACAACGCATTTCCTTTCAAAAAAACGGGAGCAATTGGGGCATTAGGACGACTGCTGGTCACGACTTCATCCGTTCCACGAACCAACAAGACATTGAAAACCCCAAGATCGCCGCCGGAGAACAACTCATCTATGTTCCCAGGAATAGGGTAATTGGCTCCTTATCTGTGCACTGGAAAAATTTCAGAATGACTTACCAGCACACATTCACCGGCGCTGTAAGTGGCATTACGGACCAACTGGAAAGTTATCATTTAGGATATAGTCGCCTGCAATACCGATGGTTAAAGGGGGCATTTCGCGGACAGGTCTTCGTGGAAGCCGACAACGTTTGGAACAACAATTACCGGGTAATAGAACGACGCCCTATGCCCGGCAGACACTATAACATTGGCATCAATTTACAATTTCACAAAAAATAACGAGGGGTTATGAAGCATCTGATTTTTACATTTTTAAGTTTGTGGTACTTGACCGCTACGGCGCAGACCATTTCCACTTTCGAGGCCTTCGATTTGGAAGCAGATACCTTTTTAAACGGTAGTGATGGCAGTGGCGGATTTAGCGACGGAGCCATTTTTTTGCCCAATGCCTACGATGCCGAATTCGGTTCGTGGTCGGGCTGGTCTATTTCGTCGAAAACGGATACACTAACGCCAGGATTCCTGAATCAATACAGCGCCGCATCCGGAAGCGGTGTCAATGGTTCGAAAACTTATGCCATCAGTATTGCTTTCAGTCCAACCATGATGCACTTGGATGAAAATGCCCGGGGCGAAATGGTTAACGGCTTGTATTTGAACAATTCTACCTACGCTCGGCTGAGTATGCTGGAGGGAGATTCTTTTGCCAAGAAATTTGGTGGCGAAACGGGTGATGATCCGGACTTCTTCCTGTTGACCATTCAGAAATATCTCAACGGCGAATTGAGCGAAGAAAAAGTGGAGTTTTACCTGGCTGATTATCGATTTGAAGACAACAGTCAAGATTTTATTGTCAGCGACTGGACTTTCGTAGACCTCACATCACTCGGACCGGCAGACAGTCTTTCCTTTAGCTTATCCTCCAGCGATGTCGGACAATTCGGCATGAACACGCCGGCCTATTTTTGCATCGACAATGTATCGGTCGGGGAAATGACTGCCGCATCAAAAGACAGTACCATTGCTCATTTTGAAAATTTCGAATTGGCCATCGATTCCTTTCTCAATGGCAGCGACGGCAGCGGTGGGTTTGCCAGCGGCCCGGTATTTTTGCCCAACGAATACAATCCCGAATTTTCTTCTTGGTCCGGTTGGTCCATTTCGACAAAAACAGACGTAACCACTCCTGGTTTCTTAAATCAATACAGCTCGGCCTCTGGTGCCGGTGCTGATGACTCGCCCGCCTATGCGGTGAGTATAGCCTTTAGCCCAACCGTCATGAAACTAAGGGAGCGTTTTCTTGGTAGTACCGTAGAGGGACTGTATCTCAATAACAGCACCTACGCTCGACTGAGTATGCTGGAGGGAGATTCTTTTGCCAAGAAATTTGGTGGCGAAACAGGTGATGATCCCGACTTCTTCCTGTTGACCATTCAAAAATATCTCAACGGCGAATTGAGTGAAGAAAAGGTGGAGTTTTACCTGGCCGATTATCGATTTGAAGACAACAGTCAAGATTTCATTGTCAGCGACTGGACTTTTGTAGACCTCACATCACTTGGACCGGCAGACAGCCTTTCCTTTAGCTTGTCTTCCAGCGACGTCGGACAATTCGGCATGAACACGCCGGCCTATTTCTGTGTAGATAATGTAAAAGTGCAAGCCGGACCCGTCACTTCGGTATGGTCGGCAGCACCTCAGAAGGCCCTGACCATATTTCCCAATCCGGCCAGGGAATTCCTCCGGCTTGATTGGCCGGAAAGAGGCGATGCCACTCTGGCCATCTATGATCTCTACGGGCGGGACCAGGTCCGACAAAGGATTTCGTTTGGCAGGAACCAGATCGCATTGGACGATCTCACCGCCGGAACTTATGTCTTGCGCATACTAAATAGCAAGGAATGGAAAACAGCTATCTTTATCAAGCAATAGGCAATTGATTTCCATGGAAAAACAGTGTACAAATTGTGGAAGAACATTCTCTTGTTCGGTGGAGAAAATTGAATCTTGTTGGTGTCATCAATATCCGCCGGTCACAATTGTTGACGGGAACTCGGACTGCCTATGCCCAAAGTGTCTGGGGAATAAGATGGTGGCAAATCCGCAAAAGGGAGTCGACTACTACCTCGAAAGTGGGCGCTGGGTTTTCACCGAACATTATCACCTAAAAAGAGGGTATTGCTGCGGCAGCAAGTGCCGACATTGCCCGTACGGGCACGAAAATGTGGTACAATAAAAATAAGAGGGCTACTCAAGTCGGTAGCCCTCTTATTTTTATTGCTATATCTGGCAGTCTGGTCAATTAGGAAACCACTAATTTCCCTTTCATGACTGCAAAATGCCCCGGGAAAGTACAAATGTAATCGTAAGTCCCGGGTGGCGGCGCATCAAACTCGATGGTATCGGATTCTCCACCACCCAGCATTTTCGTATGGGCAATGATGTCCTCGGTGTTTTGCGGAATGTAGTCGTTGTCCACTTCTTTCAGCGCTTCTCTCACAAAGCCGGACATACTGGTACCTTCCTTCAACAAAACAAAGTTGTGTCCCATCACTGCCTTGGCCATCTGTCCACTATGGGTCAGTGTCAGTCGAATCCGCGTACCGGCATCTACCTGGAGAAAAAGCTGGTCGTACTGCATCTGATCATTACCAGCCAATTCAATCGTAACAATTTCCTTGTCGCTGGCCGCCTCTTCTGCGGCAGGAGGAGCACTGGTTGTAGTATTTTCTACGGCTTCTTTTTTAGGTTCTTCTTCTGTTGCTGCCGAATCAGTGGTCGTTCCCGCATCACCGCCGCAAGAGAAAAATAGTGCTGTCAAGAGCACGAATGCTAAGGAATATCTCATTAGTATTAATTTTTTTGTTCCTACAATTATAAGCAATTGCCTTTGACCAAGTCGTCATTAACAGGTAAATTCGGCCCTATTTAGACTAATTACAAATAAACACCAAAGGCGCTTACAGCAATTGCTTTTAGTAATATCTATGTTGATGAACGGTGGAAATTTGAAGTTGAAAATGAATGGCAGCGATGGGATTTTGAAGTCAGTTTACTATTCCTTAAATGGGTTAAGGTCCCGGCTAACGGCGAACGTGATGTCGCAGTTAGAATATCCAGCCAACAAACCGATAAGGACGGTTGTTAAACCACCTTATCGGCGCAAGAAGAAGAGGCAAAGGCATCGGGCTTGGCTTTAAACACAAAACCCATTCCCAGAATGTAGCCCATCGCTTCCTTCAAAGCAACATTAGACTGAAAGTGCGGGTCGGTATTGATATCCGCGTGGACTTCCAGTCCGACATTGTGCCGATCCAACAGATCGCACAGTGAATAAGCGACTTCAATCGACTTTGCCACTTCCATGATCATCCGTTCCCGCAAGCTCATTTGCTTTTCTTCTTTGCTGTTGTGGATGAACATGAAGCCTCCCTTTTTTTCGCGAAGAAAAACGATTACCGTAGCAAATTCAATTGTTCCGCTTCTCACTTGTGAATCCGAACCGATACAAACCTTGAGTCGATGTCCGGCGTTTTTTTCACGCAGGATTGCTTCTTCGACTGCTTGCTTGATGGGTAATTCGATCCTCTGACCATCGAGTCTGCGCCACTTCATAGTTTAAATAGTTTTAGTTTTCTCCTTCAATTTAGAAAAGAATCCCGCAACTTTCAGAGAACGAACCTCAATTCATCGGAATTTAATCTTTCCTTTACGATTGATTAACAAGGCAAGCGACAAATTAGGTTCCCCGTTTCCAAAATAAGTTTGGCTTTTGCACTTATCTTTGCCGGGAAAGTTCGACCGCTCATGAAGCATTTATTTGTTTATGGATCCTTGCTCTCCGGTACTCAATCTCAGATGGCGAAATTTCTCTTGGAGGGGAATGAGTTTGTTGGAGAGACCCACCTTCCCGGTAAGCTCTATGACTTGGGGCGCTACCCGGGTTTCATCTACGATGAAAAAGCACCGGAGATGGTCTATGGACATTTATTTGCCATCCTGGACCCAGCTCATGTCTTCGGGGTCTTAGATCATTTCGAGGGCATCAACCATCAGGAGCCAATCCAAAGTGAGTATCTACGGATCCAGATTTTGCATCGCTTCGAAGGTCGGGAAATCGAAGTACACTTTTACCATTACAATCTTTCTCCGGAAGGGTTGCCACTTATAACCAGCGGTGATTACCGCGAATATTGGAGAGACAAACCTGCTCACAGAAGGTTTATTTCATCATAAGCACTAAGCCATAATTATGTATAGGCAATATTTTAGAATTATTTTTTTCTTCAATGAGGCGAAAAACGCAGGCATAGCCTCCGTTCTGGCGAGGATTTTTAACGAAATTGAAGGAAAAAAGAAACTGAAATTTCCTA
>JANQRV010000603.1 GCA_028284395.1 Saprospiraceae bacterium | reverse complement strand
TCGTACCAATCACTTATCGCTATTGTCCGGATTACAGCCATTAAATTTAATCTGTCTTTCATTTTTTTGCTTATGTGCTTAAGGTACGATCACTTACTTCAAACAAGCGGCATTCAATACCGCACGGTCATGTTAAAAGCAAAATTACCTTCCCAGAATTCCCAGCCTATCTCGTTATTTTTCTGCTTTCCACTCCTGGCACGAGGCCTTTCCGTCAGAAAGTTATAGGGCCGGAGGCAATGGGAAAAGAAGGCGCCCGCCTTTGGTCCGCGGGCTTCGGCAAGATCCAATTCGATGATGGCCAATACGTCGCCGCCAACGCCGATCCCATGCCGCTCTAAGTCGATGGTCATCCAGCCTTCGGTACGGTTCTCTAACTCAATGGGAATAGGGTTCCGATTCAATTTTGCCACGACCTCTCCATTTTCCACCCGGTATAATTGCAATTTGAATATGCAATATTTGAAGAGGTTATGTCCGAGATGAAAATTAAAATCCTGCGCCACCCCACCCCGTTTTATATTCCTAATCATTCTCCCGAATCGATACATACCCCCCTGGGAAGTCGAGCCGGAGAAACCAGAAGTGGTGCCAATCTCCTTCCGTGGTCCGAAATTCTGTTCTACTGGGGATTGTGAAGCGGGAACGGCTTCGGTCGGAACATATGGAACCGATGTCCATTTGCGTTCGATTTGCAGGTCTCGGCTCCTTTGGGTAGCCGTATCGATCAATGCTTCTATGTATTCTTTCCTTTCGGGAGGCAAGATGGAGTCGGGCTGAAATCGAATCTCCTTTACGGATTGCTGCTCTTGGATGAACGACCACCAAGCGGCATCCGTTTGGTTTTTGGATTTCCATTCTTCCGAAGATAAATCCTCGATTCTTCTGAGGACGGACGGCATCTTGTCTTTCATCCAGCTACTGCTGCCCTTGGACAAGAAAGACCACTCATCATCGACAAAAAATAAAACCAGGGTCTGCCCTTCCTTGAATCCATGCGTAAATGAATTCGGTTTGCCTCCGATAAAACTCTGAACTACGACTCCCTTGTAAGGAGCATTGGTGATAATCGCCCGAAAAGTCTTTGTCCCTCCCAAGATGGTTTTCCGACTTTCTTCGACGACAACCATTGCATCATCAGAGGTAAAGTCGAAATAGGGATGTCCTTGCAAGGCAGTAAAGGAACCATAGGTCCAAACTCTGAATTGGCTTTTACCCTGCGCCCAGACCCCATAGTATCCCTCCTGTTGCGAGATCGCCATCTTTTCCTTCACGGATCTCGGAACGGACAACACGCTAAGCTTTTCTTTTTGAAGAGTGGATTTCACTTCCTTTGTCGCAATAATCTCCAGCGAAGGCAACGGTGCAACGGCCTTCATTACAGCTTTTTGATTCTTTGTTAATTTAGGCTCCTTCCCGGCAATCGCCTGGTCGTTTTTTACTTTCACCGGCAGCATAGGCAACATTGATTCAGCATCCAGATCAACGGCAAATAGTTCTTTAACCGCCGTTTTGACAGGTTTGTTTATTGGAGTCGCAGCTGCTGAAATAAAAACCGAAAGCATGAGTATGGAGCTCGCACTCCAGCGATAAGTTCGCAAGACCCATCGACTGATCTCCTTAAAATCCAAAATCGCCATTACCCGATGCTTAATTTGGGTGTACTTCGCCATGGGTAAAGCATACCCGGCCAAAAATCGCTCCTTCTTACTAAGCATTCTGGCAATACCGACTAGTTGTTCGGCGTACTGATGCCGGCCAATCCCCATGCCCAATACCGATTCATCGCAGGCTTTCTCGCGCTCCAAGGTTTGCTCCTTTTTCAACTTCCATACCAGCGGATTGCACCAGTAAATACTGACACAGAGATAACCCAACAGATGCAACAGGAAATCATTTCTTCGAATGTGCGCCATCTCGTGAAGCAGCACCGTTTCCAAATCGGTTTCCCGCCAATTAGCAGCGTCCTTAGGCAACAATATCACGGGTTTGAAACAACCCCAGGTCATCGGGGTATTGATTTCGGAACTCAGCAATATTGAGACCCTTCTCTTTAGGCCAACTCGTTGTTGCAAGGCCTTGAGCCAACCCGGATCTAACATCTTGTAAAAGGGATCGCTTCTTTTCGCATACCGGTAGGCCAATCTAACGCCAAGCAAACCTCTGACCAATAACAAGACAAGACCGGCCAACCACAACACGAACAATGATTGGGTCGGATGCCAACGGTAACGCGCAGCACTGGATGCCAACGCCGTAGTTTCAACCGGCTCCGCTTCCCCAAGCCGTTTCGCAACCGGAACCTCTTTGACCGACGACGATAATACTTGCGATTCCCTTTGCTCTACTACGGTCAATACCGCCGCCGCTGCCGGGTTCTTAGCCAGCTGCTCCGGAACCGCCAACGATAATCTCGGTAGATTCATCTCCAGAAAAGGGAATAGAATAAGGCCTATTAGAGTCAAGCTGATCAACCAGTGCCTTATTTCAGCAGCAGAATGGCGAAAAAATAACAGTAAGATGAAAAGACAAGATATGATTAAGGTACTCTTCAGTAAGAGAACGATGACATATTCCATAATAACAGTTTTAAGAAATGAAAATGCTAGTCCAACCCCTTCTTCTTCGCAGCCTCAATAATGTTTGTTAACTCATCGAGTTCTTCCTCGCTTAGGTCCGTGTCCGACTGCTCCAAAAATGTCGAAACAGCTTCCTTCAAAGATCCTCCAAAAAAAGTCTTAAGCACGTGATTCAGACTCTTTTGGCGCACCTTCTCAGTAGAAGCGATGGCCGTGTAAACGAATTGTCTTCCGGATTTTGAATGCTGCAAATGCCCCTTTTCCTCCAATATGCGCAATATGGATCGAACCGTGGCATAACCAGGGGGATCGGCCATTTTTTCCATAACCTCCTGAGCAGTCAGCTGCTTGTGCTCAAAGATTAAGTCCATAACTTGGCGTTCCCGTCGGCTGAGATTAATCAATTCAGAAGAGCTCATAAGCCAATAATTTTAAATGTGATTTTTTCCACACTTCAAATGTCGACATAAAATTTGACAAATGCAACTAAATGTGAAAAAAGTCACATTTCAAGCATTTCTTTGCTCCCTGTACGAGTCTTCACTTTGGTGCTCCGTCCATCTCTACAGCGACCTTGATGCTTTGATCCTAGTCTTCATGGAGCTTTCGTCAGCTGAGAGCATGCTTCGGCCGCCACAGTAGCAAATGGTCCTTCAAATCCCATGTGCATCAAAGCATCTCGCAATAATAATTCAAACTACAATGGTGGCTACAGCAACCATAGCAACCATAGTAGCCATAGCAGCCATAGTAACTATAGTAACCATAGTAGCCATAGCAGCCATAGTAACTATAGTAACCATAGCAGCCATAGTAGCCATAGCAACCATAGCCACTACAAAAATCAAGTGCGTTCTTTTTCCTATTTTTACCTCCATTCAAAAAAATAGACGTAAAAACATCAATGGCAAATACATCAATCTGGACTGGCTCAGACAAATATCTATGTGACACGGAACTGGCGCAGGCTTTTCACATGGCGCGTGTACTGGGGATGCCCTTGCTAATAGAAGGCGAGCCTGGCACGGGCAAAACCGAGCTCCCGCTCCAATTTGCAGCGGCCCTCGGTCTCGATTTATTCATCTATCCAGTGGGCTCAAAAAGCAACGTCGATCAATTTGTTGCCAAGTTTGATCACGTAAAGTATCTCCGCGACTCTCAAATTGAAGTGCTCAATGCACAGCGGGAAGAAAAGGGACTAGAAACCAGGCTGAGCACTGGCGGCAGAACAACTGAAAACCTGACTGACTATGTTTTGATGGGGCCCGGGGCAAAAGCATTTTCTTCGCCCAATTCCGTGCTACTGATCGATGAGATCGATAAAGCGCCCCGCGAATTTCCGAATGACCTCTTATTTGCTTTGAGTCACCGAAAATTTGTCATGCCGGAATCGGGAGATGTCATCGAAGTGAGCGAGGAAGATATGCCGGCCATTGTC
>JANQRV010000602.1 GCA_028284395.1 Saprospiraceae bacterium | reverse complement strand
TCGTACCAATCACTTATCGCTATTGTCCGGATTACAGCCATTAAATTTAATCTGTCTTTCATTTTTTTGCTTATGTGCTTAAGGTACGATCACTTACTTGAGTAGGTGTTAAAATTTAGTTTTACACAGGTTGTTGTCAGGTAAGGCACCAAAACCGGAGTTGTGCCTAAGAATAATGAGGATTTTGGCAACGCAGCGTGGCAGAAAAGGTACTCATATTAACATTATATATTATGTAGCTCTTAAATTAAATATCAAGATGAAGAACCAACAAACAAGAAGGAAATTCCTTCAAACCTCGGCGATTTCTTCCGCAGCGATGATGCTTCCAGCAGCCACCATGGGCAGTATTCCAAGTACCAGCGATCAGAATGCTCTCGCAATACGAAAAAATTTCAGCATGAAACTTGGATTCATGACCTCTATGGCTCAGGATAAAACGGTTCCTGAACTCATCGGTATGGCCAAGACCCATGGATATAAGGCCATCGAATTTAGACCGGAATGGAAACAAGCTCATGGCGTGGAGTTATCGATGACAAAGGCCCAACGCCAGGAGACGCGTGCCCGCTTTGCCGATAATGGGATTGAGATCTCGGCCATATCCCCAGGTGTCAAATTTGTCAATGATGACCGCGACCAACAATTAGAGAAAATGTACCAATATATTGACCTTGCCGTTGACCTTGATGCCTCATGTATTCGCTTCTTTGCGGATAAACTGCCCGATGATCCGGGTCAACGTCAAGAAAGTCACAAAGTACAGGCCGAATATCAGGTACGTGCAGCAGAAAAAGCATGGGAAGCAGGCGTTACGCTGGCTTTGGAGACACACAGTAACAGTATTGGATATGATGCAGGGGAGATGATGTTCCTGGCTGGATTTCCACCGGCCTTTCGCATAAATTGGCATTTAGCTCACGGTCTGAAGCGTGGAGAGGATGCAGACACGGGTTATCGCCACGTTAAGGGACGCGTGGTTCATGCACATTTTAGTTTTCCTGATGATAATGAAGCCATGAAGGCTTTGGAGAGGCAATTTGAACTTCTGCTCTACGATGGTTTTGCTGGTACTTTCAGCGTGGAGATCATAAAAAAAGGAGATAATACGAACTTACTGATCGAACATGCCCGGAAGTGGAAAGAGATGAAGGCAAAATTCAATGTCTAATATTTAATGGAGAAACGATGAAACCAATAAAACGAAGAGCATTCATTAAAAGCTCAGCTACTATATCTGGAGGGTTGGCCATTGCACCAGCTTACATTCCCAATTTGATTTCTGATAACCCAAATGAACGACTAAATATAGCACTCGTCGGCATCAGCGGGAAAAGAAAATTGGAAAGAGGCATGATTAGCGGAAGGGGTAGGGTCCACATTGCCAAGTATTCCGAAATACCCAATGTAAGGATTAAGACTATCTGCGATGTGGATGAAAGGTTATTTCCGGACGTAGAGGCAAGCATTCAAGAAAAATTTGGAACCAAACCAGATACAGAGGTTGATTTCCGTCGAATTCTTGAAGACAAAGATATTGATGCAGTCTCCCTGGCAACCCCCGATCATTGGCACGCATTGCATTCAGTTTGGGCCTGTCAGGCAGGCAAGGATGTATACGTTGAAAAACCTGCTAGTCATAATGTTTCAGAAGGACGGATAATGATCCAGGCTGCAAGAAAGTATAAGCGGATAGTACAAAACGGTATTAACCCACGGAGTAGTGAAGTTATGAAAGCAGCGGTACAATTTATTCGGGAGGGTAAACTGGGGAAAGTATACATGGCAAGAGGTATCCATTATAATCCCCGTCCCAGCATAGGGCGCACACCAAATAGTCCTGTTCCTAAGGGAGTACACTGGGATGAATTCTTGGGGCCTGCACCGTATCGTCCTTTCAACCTGAACCGGTATATCTATAACTGGCATTGGTTTTGGGATACTGGTACGGGAGAGATTGGCAACAATGGTATTTACAGAATGGACATGGCGCGCTGGGCTCTAGGAATTGATGCCCACCCGGTTAAGGTTTATTGCTCCGGCGGTTTGTATGGACCTGATGATGATCGGGAAACACCTAATATGATGAGCGCGGTATATGAATATGAAAATGGTATGATCATTCAAAATGAAACCAGAAATTTTTATACCAATCCAGAAGGCATGGAACAAGACAGAAGGACCACCTACATCTATAGCGATGAGGGTTGGATGTCGATTGGGAACGATTTTAAAACCTATTTTGGCAAGAAAAATGAACCTGGACCCAGCATGTCGAATAAGGATTTTGAGTCAGAAGCGAAACCCAATAACTGGAAAAACTTTATCGACTGTGTCAAAAGTCGGAAAGTGGAAGATTTAGACTGTGATATTGCAGAAGGACACCTTTCAGCGAGCATCTGTCATCTTGGTAATATCGCCTATCGAACAGGGCGACAATTGGAGTTTGATCCGGAAAAAGAAAAGTTCGTCAATGATCCAGAAGCAGATAAATTGCTTACTCGGGAATACAGAAAACCTTATCTAATGCCAGAAATATAATAGAGAGGTGTTCACTTAATCTGGAAAGCCAACTCAAAATGCATGCGTGTAAGGGGCCATGTCAGTTTAAGAGAAGAGTTATTGGGGCGACACTGGTTGCTCGTCTATCCGTCAGGTGCGAAAGTAGAAAATAAGTGTTTGCAATTGGCAGAAAACCGGGAGGAATCGGAGTAGTTGTGCAATTGCAACACTTCCTCAGTGAGACCGGGTAGGGCATCGAACAGACAACGTTTTTGTTCCCGGTTTTGCTGGTAGTAGGTTAGGGTTGTGCAAATGGTATTTTCTACTGGATCTTCTGTTTCGTTTGTATTTGAGCTCTCTATATTTTTTATTAGTTCTTCTTCTTTCTTTTCCCTTCTAATATTGGTTTCGTTGGTGTCAGTGTCTTGTATCTGTTTCGATTCGCCGATGGTTTGCCCCGGTTCTGAGACTGTCTCACTTGCTGCGGTGTTGGAATGATAAGTGTTATATTCACAGATGGTTATAAGAGGGATACCCCGTTTTATTTCCAATTTTATGATCTCCCGCTCATCCCGTAATTTTAGGAAGCGAAGAGAGGCCACCGACTGGCCCCTTTTTTCGTCATGCAATTGTTTGTTGATGAAGCGGGTACGCTCTCGCTCCTTCTGCCAAAACCAATGATCGAAATAAATATGGGTTACTTTGACGTATTCTTTTGACATGATAGCATGTTTTTGAGTGAACAAGTGAATTAAAGGTGAAAAGATGCATCTCGGCCTTGTCTGTTCGATGGTACAAAGCTATGATTATTAATTGATTATGTAAAATGAGATAAAAGGCAATTCAGTGAATTTCAGTGCAAATTCAGTCGATGTGTCGCTTAGCTAAAGCCTTACCCCGACTAGGGGGCGGTTGTCCTCTTTTTCCTAAGGGAGGACGTCACCCCTCTATCCGTTTTAATGAAATCACACTTTGCACTGGAGTGATGAGTAATCATAAGTCAAATACTCATCGATCTAAGAGGCTGTTTAAATTCGGTCTTCAGAATTTTTTATAAGGCATTTTTTTGCCAATTGAGGCTCTTTTTTGGCGTCTTACCCTTAGGTACAAGGCCAAAAAAAGCCAAAAAGTGGCGGAAAAAGGGCCATAAAAAAACTGAAATACTGAATTTTAACAGCCTCTAAAGTTGAGGAAACTTTTAGTGATGCAATTTCCTGAATCCAGCGGCGCACTGAAAGAAAAAGGTCATATCTGTGAGTTCTCTCTCAATTATAGTGCAAGAATACTCGTTGGTTTCGATTCATTATTGTTGCAGTGAAAACGTTCGTTTTTATTGCAATCTATCCTTGTAATTGGCAAGGATCGAATTGAATTTAAAACAATTTCAAAATTCTGAATAAACGTACCTTTATTGAAACTATTTAAAAGACATAACTTCCACACCCGTCCAGTTTTCTGGAACTCCTTTGGCAATGAAACCATTGGCCTTATACAAAAATAATTGAGCTGTTTGATCCTCCGGGTTACTGGCAACTACCTTTTCAAAGCTATGCACGGCAGCCGCAAATTGTTTGGTCAGGTACTGGTCCATGCCTTCAGCGAAAAGGGCCTGGCTTTCGGTTTTTTTCTCCAACTGTTCGGGGTGGTCTCCCTCGAAGCACTCGTAGATGGCAGTGGGGGCTTTTTTGCCTTTTAAGAGGACGTGGCCGAGGAAGCGGGTTTGGAAGTTTGGACTGACACCATTTAAACTCTCTGCACTCAACAAGATGTTCACTTTGAAGTATTTCGTTAAACTCTCAATGCGCGAAGCCGTATTGACGGTATCCGAGATGGTCGCCGCATCCATGCGTTGATCGTCTCCAATGATGCCCATGATAAGTGGCCCCGTGTGTAGACCAATACCCACCCGGATGGGAGAAAGCTGATCCGCCAGGCGTTCCAAATTGTATCGCGCCAGGGTCTTTTGCATGTCGATGGCCGCGTCTAGTCCGTCTATCGGAGCGTCGTTAAACAGGGCCATGATGGCATCGCCAAGGTATTGGTTCACAAAGCCCCCATGTTGCTGAATCACTGGCCCCATCCGCCGGTTGAAGGCGTTGACGAAGCGGAAATTCTCTTCGGGGGTCATGTCTTCCGATAGCGAGGTGTAATCGCGGATGTCGGAAAACATGACGGTGGTCTCCTGGGCAACGGCATCGCCTAGTTGAACTTCCATAATGTCTTTCTTGCCCAACGTGTGGATAAAGGCGTTGGGCACAAATTTGGCGGTGACATTATTGATACGCTTTTGCTCCTCCAGTTTTCGTTTTTGTTTTTGCAGTTCCAGGTGCCTGATCATGTATAGTATACCCAGGGCGGCCATGCTGTAGGACGCGTAGGCCCACCAGGTTAACCACCAAGGTGGCAGTACGCGGAAGTCATAGGTCGCTGTCTCGCTCCAAAGGCCGTTGTTGCCGACGGCCCTCACCTTAAAAGAATAAACACCCGGGCGAAGATCAGTATAAGTGACCTTGTTGTCCGTGACCAGAGGTGACCAGGCCCCATCTTTTCCCGCTAAAAGGAAACTGTATTGTAGTTTCTGGGGCGCTGACCAGTGGATGCTGCTCCAACTAAAAGTCAATTGATTGATGTCATATGGAAATACGGGTGCGTAGGGTAGATTGGTGTTGGAGATCACTGAGTCGAAGGCTACAGATCCAAGGTGTATTCCTTGTCCGGCGGTCAACGGATGACCTCCTTGTTCAACAGCGTTCTTCGTTTGCCGCCAATCGACAAATTCCAAAAAAGGCTGCAGATCACGGATCGTTATGCTTGGTCGAGAGCTGTCGGGCTCCAGCAACTGCAAACTCATCCGTTCGATGCCCTTACTGCCTAGTATCCAAAGTTGATCCCGTTGGTCGACCAGCAGGTTTTTAACATGCACTTCTATAAGCCCGTCCTGGTGGTCAATTGTTTGCACCTGCCATTGATCAGGTATTTCGGTACGTCGCAGGCGGTTTATTCCCTGCGCGGTACCGAGCCATATATCTCCGTATCGATCTTCCCATAAACTGGATATAACATTGCTACTCAATCCTTCAGCAGTTGTGAATTGGGTATATTCTTTACCATCCCAAATTGCAATACCGCTGCCTTTTGTGCTCATCCATATATTTGACTCACGGTCTTTCATTAGGCCTGTGATGCTGTGTCGAGGTCGTTCCAAATCTATCCAGAAGTGATAAAAGCCCTTTCCGTCCCAAATACTGATTTCGTTGTTAAAGGCCCATCCGCCGCCCCATATTTTACCGTACTGATCCTGGACAATGTCGTCGACACCACGGTGCGCCATACCTTGAGCAGTATTAAAGTGCGTGAGGATATTTCCGTTCATCCTAGTCATGCCCCGATCATTGTGACCGATCCACATATCACCAGACTGACCCTCCAATATGAAATTAGATTCTGTCCCGCCGAAGTTCCAATGGGAAGGATAATGGGTTACTCGTTGGTTTTCAGCCGAATCCCAGATTTCCAATCCACTTCGCGTAATAATCCACATGTTGTTGTTACGATCCTCAGAAATGTGGCGAACATTGTTTGCGCTTAGCCCCCCTGCCTCGGTATAGTGTGCCACGCTTCCTCCGTTAGCGGGTGACCAAACCCGTAAGCCGCTTCCCTCGGAGGACATCCAGATGTTGCCTTGTCGATCTTCATAAAGTGATTTCTGATAATTAGAAACAAAAGGTTCTGTGACCTTCGAATGCGGCATGACGCCCTCATTAGGGGGATGCCAGATTTTAACGCCACTTCCGAAATAGGCGGCCCAAATTCTACCTTGGCGATCTTCCAGTAGGGCTTCGACACGGTCATTGCCAAATCCTTGTGCTTCGGAAAAGTGGAAAAAGCCACTTTCTTTACCATGTTGACCTTGATCCCACATACTCACTCCATTATTCGAACCAATCCATATGTTGCCATTTCGGTCTTCCAATAATCTTGTAATATTATTACTCCCCAATCCTTGGGAATTAGTGAAATGGGCAATACTTGCACCATCGTTTTCCTCCCAGACATTTAATCCGTCTCCTCTGGTCCCGATCCACACCCTGTCAAGCCGATCTTGCATCAGGCATTGGATGTCGTCACTAGCCAGGCCTTCCTCGGTGGTCATTGTCCACGACTGGCCCCGTACCGGATCGAGGATCATCAAGCCACCGTACTCGAAGCCCATCCATATTCTTCCGCGTTTATCCTCCATCATGGCCCTTACTTTATTATTATTTAGCCCCTGGTCCTCAGTGTAATGATAAAACCCTGATCCATCCCAAACACTTACTCCTCCATCCCAAGTGGCTATCCAGATGTTGCCGTTGCGATCTTCCAGGATCAAGTTGTTCCAAACATTGCCGTCTAGTAGGCCTTCTTCCTCTGTGAAATGTGTAAAACCTTCACCGTCCCAAAAGCAAAGCCCTGCCATGGTTCCGGCCCAGATCTTACCGTGCCGGTCTTCCAATAGTCCCCTAACCTCTCCACCGTTCAACCCTTGGGCCTGAGTCATATGCATAAATCCATTCCCATCCCATACGCTAACCCCATCGCCTGTTCCTAGCCAGATATTGCCCTGTCGATCTTCTAAGAGCGAAAGAATCATACTGGAATTTAATCCCTGTTCCACATCGAGATAAGAAAAAGGAAAAAGTACATCTTTAGCGTAGCCCGTATTTGTCGGCACCCATTGTGGCCATGCCGACAAGACTTTTTTCCCCTTTGATGGAAAGTACTTGGGTTTAGCAAACACGGAACGGTCCACCTTTTTGAGACGAGCCGTTTTATATTCGGGCCATTCCGCAGGCTCAAAATTTGAGAATTCAGGATGGATTTCCGGTCGTCGCTGCTTTTCGATCAAGGCCTCTGCCTCCTGCCTGACGGGCCGCTCTACCGAGTCCATATCGATGGGAATCATTTTGGCTGGGTAATTCTTACCTGGTTTGAGTAAATGCGGATTGTAATCGGGCTCAGAAAAATCTTTGGTTAACGAATCACAGGAAGCTAATACAAAAATATTAAGGGTCAGAATCAGGTATTTTCGTATCATGGTAGTGTATTGAGGCAGAAAAGGAGCGCCCGAGGATCGAATCTAAATATAAAAATAAAACATGGAAAAGAAAGGGTATTAATGTCAGGATACCACCGATTAAAAATACAGTTTTCGAAGAACTTCGAATGATGGTATGAATTACCCGCCGGTTTTCGAAACTTCACCATTAATAACAATTCATTCTCTTTCTTTTCATTTTCGGTATGAAAAACTAGTTCGAAAAAACAGTTTTTGATTAATTATGTTGACACCCTTTTATTAGACGAATTTGAATGTTCGTCAAAAGCGGAAATTGAAAGTAAAACGTCTGTTTTTATTACAATCCATCCAGTTTAGATACCATACTATCTAAACCGGTTGCTTCTTTGTTCGCTATTTGTCGTCATAGTGCCCATAGCAACTCAGGAGAGCTACAACATGTTCCTCTTTCACATAATACACCAAGCGATGTTTTTGGGTAATTCTGCGCGACCAACAGTTCTGTAAGTTGTTTTTCAGCGGCTCCGGTTTGCCACGGCCGCTGGTAGGGTCCTTTGTGATGTCCTCCAGGAGTTCCATCAACTTGGAGTAATTTGATTTATCCTCTTTCCGTAATTTCAGGAGGTCTTTATGAAAATTAGAAGTGAATTCAAGCCGAAAGCCTCATTGACTCCCCATTTGTTTCAACTCCTCAAGTGTTACTGGCCTAGATCCTCCCGTTTCAGCCTCATACTTTGCTGCTAATATTTTCATCGTATTGATAGAGTCGGAATAAGACTCAGTATCGGCATTCCAAATACCAGTAAAAATCGACAATGCCCCAAATTCTAAAATGTTATCTTTCAGAGCACGATAGATCTCACTTTCAATGGAATCTTCTCCATGTGGCAAAACAATGCTGCCTTCAATTACCAATGTTGCGATAATGATTGCAGTTTCAAATCCGACATTTGCATCCATCCACTTTTTAAGATACCGTATCTTGGGTTCCGGATGATTACCCAACAACCTGAAAAAGCTATATTTCATATCGGTCGGAAGTATCTCATCCAGGTTCTCCGGGATTTCCTCTTTAGATCTGTTAGTCCACATACTGGACATAATTTGTTTATATAGATCCAAATGCTCCTGAAGGTGGCTTTCTATCTCAGAAGATGCATGCGCTTCACATAGTGTCCGGCAATATCCTTATTTACCTGGTCTGTTACCTGCTCAACTATGTCATGGGATTTAGTCATTTGTCTGACAACCTTTAATCTCAAGTCAAACACATCTTCTACTAGTCCCTCGATGATCAATCCTACAGATTGCCGAGATATGCGGTATTTGATTAAATCCTCGATCCTTTTGTAGCCCTTGTTGATCGTCGGCACAACGCAATTCGAAACGCGGCAAAAGTCATTGCTACTGCCCCAAGACCCGCCACGAACCACTCGCCAATCAGTATCTCCTCCAGTAGTTGATTTGTTCTTTCTGG
>JANQRV010000583.1 GCA_028284395.1 Saprospiraceae bacterium | reverse complement strand
GAGGTGTCATCGGCGCTTTGCGTACCCGGGCGGACGAATTGTACCACCGACTCGAAGTGCCCCATCGGGCCACCATGCAGAAGATCATGCTGCGAATGGTTTCGTTGGAAGGAGGAGAATTGGCCAAACGCCGGGTCCCGCTTAAGGAACTAGAATACGAACGAGTAGAGGAGAATCAACGAGTAACTTCGGTCTTACAACAACTAACTGAGGCCCGACTGGTCGTCACCGGCCGGGCTCGAAGCGGCGAACCTTTTGTAGAGCCCTGCCACGATGCCCTCGTACGGGCCTGGGCGACTCTTTGGGGTTGGATCACCGCAATTGGCAAGGATAAATTACTACTCTTAGGGAAGCTGGCGGATGCGACGATGGAACACGAGCGCACGGGCCATCAAAAAGACCTCTGGCACAATAATGTCCGGTTGGATGCCGTACTGGAAGAAAAGGACCAGTGGCTGAACCGGCAAGAAAAGATCTTTGTTACCGTCAGCTTACAATTGCGCAAGCGGCAGCGGCAGCGGCTCATTGCCGTACTCACCGGCATCATTGTTGTGCTGACTGGGTTGTCCATTTTTTCAGCGATTCAACGCAGTAATGCCATCAACAACCAGAAAGAAGCCGTTCGGCAAGCCGGCATTGCTCGCGACAGTACAATTGCGGCACAGACCCAAAGAGCGCTGGCGGTGGAAAACGCCCTTCTCGCCCAACTCAATGCCGATACGGCCAGGATGAACGCGGCAGAGGCATTGACCCAGCAGCAATTGGCGGAATACCGATTGTTCCTATCGGAATCCCGGCGACTGGTCAACGAATCCCAGCGACTCATTGCCGAAGGCGATTTATCCAATGCGGTCCGGTACGCTCAATTGGCTCTGGAAAGATTGCCGCAAAACCTGCGGCCCCTCCTGGCCCCGGTCCTTTATGAGTTGTCCGGACTGGCGCGGGAAGGAAAAATGAATCTGTTGACGCGGGAATGGCCCTTCGAAAACGGAGAAGTGCATCGATTTGCTCCCACCGGCGAAGGGATCTGGCGCCAGAGTTTAGCTACCGGAAAAACACAACTGTACGGATTGGACGGCAAGGTCCTTCATTCCGGTGAAAATGGTCAATACAATGCGTTTAATTTTTCGCAAGATGGCCAAATGATACTGCTCAGTCCACCGGGCCGGGTCGAATTACGGAGCGCCCGGTCGGGAGCGCTTCTACAGTCGTTTACTGATGAAGACGGCAATGGCTACCCCGCTTTTGGAGGTGGTCAGCGGTACGTGGTAACCGGGTCGAATACCTGTAAAGCAATCTGGACGATCGATGGAAAACTGTTGACGAAAGTCGGCTGCGACCGCAATCTCAGGATAACCGGTTTACACTTCTCACATAAGGGCGACCGGTTTCTGTTGGGGTTGTCGGAACAATCCCCGGAAATGTGGACGATTGACGGTGAACGCTTGTTTACCTTGGAGCATGTAGGAAGTAGCGATTTCGAATTCTCTGCTGACGATCGAATCTTTCTCACCCATTCCTCGGAAGGGACCAAGGTTTGGAATGCGGCCGGTGTATTACAAAGAAACCTTCCCGGAAGCAAGCAGTCAAACTCCGCCGGGTCTTTCTCTCCGGATGGCGAATATTTCATCCTCAACCATTACCCGCAGGGGCCGCAACTTTGGAGAACTACCCCGTTGGCATTCGTGGCCAGATTGACTGATTCTTCAGAAGATGAAGTCTTCGGACAGGATCATTACTTTTCGCCGAATGGCCGATACGTCTTGGTCAATACGACCGGCGAATCGCGACTTTGGAATATGAAGGGAGATGTGTTGGCCGATTTTTCGGATGGCCATTCAGCCGTTTTATCCCCGGACGGCCAGCACATCATGACCCGCATCGAACGATTCATTCCGGGCAAAATTACCGTTTGGAATGGCGTTGGGACCGAAATAGTAGGGGTAATAGACAGCGAGGGCAACACCAGCCAGGCCTCTTTTTCCCCCGACGGCAAGAGCATCCTGGTGCCGGAAAACAATCTATTGCGGATATTCAGCTTACGGGGCGAGGCGCAAGGGGAAATTGGTGGATGCCCGAGTCATCGACCGAGAATGGCATCGACCGAAAGATTTGCCATCGGTTTTGCGGATTGCCAAACAAGCCGAAGCGGCCGACTGCAATTGTGGTCAAGGCCACAGACGCTCACCGTACCTCCGATTTCTTCATTCGATCCGGTTCTATCCGCGGCTTTTTCACCAGATGGTAGGTTCATACTCGAACGGAAAGACCGTCGGCTGGAATTGCGGGACCGGGACGGCAGTTCCATATGGCAAATGGACCGTCGGTACCGACTCGGTAAAAAGCCCCTCAGTACTTTTTCACCAAACGGGCAATACATCCTTACTGTCCTGACCGAAAGGGACCGGCAATACCTGGCCTTGTGGTCCATCGAAGGCGAGTTGGTGCGGACTTTTGGTCCAAATGATGACTTAATTGCCGCCACCTTCTCACCTGGAAGCGACCACCTCCTCTCGGTTGAAAATAACGGAAAAATTCGTTTGTGGAACTTGAATGGAAAACAGCATTTTAATGGCAGTCTCGGCACTCTCAATGTGGGTAGGAGAATACGTGTATTCTATCAACCCGTGCTGTCGGCTGACAATAGATATCTCCTTATTCCCGGCAGAAAAGAAGTGGAAATTTATCACCTTTCGGGAAAAAAAGCATTGCAAGTTGGTGGACATCAAGCCCAGGTCAGTGGTGCACTGTTTTCGCCGGACAGCAAGCACTTCATGACCTACGCCAAAGATGGATCGGTAAAAACCTGGAACTTGCAGGGTCGACTGAAAGCTGAGATGAATGGACACCAGGACGCCGTTTTCCTCGGCGAGTTTTCGCCGAACAACCGTACGATGCTCACTGCCGGTCTGGATGATCGTGTCAATTTATGGGATCAGAGCGGAAAGCTCCTAAAAACGATTGAGTTTCCCAAACGGGCCTTGAAATACAGTTCCTTTGCCCCGTCCGGAGAATCATTCGCCATCCTATTAAAATCGGGAGAAATTCGATTGCTCAGCACCTCCGACGGTCGGACCATTACCTTGGGACCATTCGACAAACCATGTACCGAGTACCAATTTTCGCCGGATGGCCAGGTATTCGCAGCACACTATGAAGACGGGACCATAAGGGCCTGGGACCGCGAAGGCAACTTGCTGGATCAAATAATGACCGGGGACAAAGTTAAGTGGAGATTTTCACCCGATGGGGACCGGTTATTGATTAACACCTTTGATCCGGCCGTTCAGATTTGGGAAGTACCTGATTACGATTGGCTGAAAAAACTGAAAGTGTCGCCGCTTGAACCGGAGCAATTACGGGGTTTCTATCATTGAGTAAGGCAAATTCTACAGCCCGTATTTCGAAATGTATTGTTTTGGCGTCATTGCAGTATGTTTTTTGAAAGCTCTATTGAATGTTGTTTTGGAATTGAATCCGCAATCCAAGGCAATACTGAGCAGGGTATTATCAGTATGCTTGCCGTTTTCTAACATGACGATGACCGCCTCCGCACGTTTCTTATTGACAAAATCATTGAAATTCATATCGAATTCTTGATTGATTGCTCTTGAAACGATGTTCCGGTTTGTGTTTAAGAGATTGGCAACCTCACTTAAAGTCAAATTAGGGTTTGTATAGATATTGTTCGTTTCAAAGAGATGGATGATTTTGTCTTTCCATTCTTTTTGGTTCAATGAATCATTCGGTTGGTTTTTGGAATCTTTTTCAACTTCATTGCTGAACGGCTTAAGCTCGACCAGATGATGTGTTTTGAATCTTATAATGGCGGCCTCAACAGTGTTTGAATATCCTCTTATGGATATGTACAGAAGCAGAATTGAAAAGCATAGATAGTACCAGTACTTACTACCAAATTCGCCCCACTCCGGATTTACCACAAAAAACAGAACTCTCAAAATCAAGATTAAGCCAAATGTGATTGCAAAAATTTCGATCCATTTAAATGCAATCTCATCCGCAAAGCTAAGCTCCTGTAGGGATATCTTACGGTAGTTTTGATAGTGCCGTAAGCTCCGAAACAGATAAAACAGCATGGATATCAAACCCGACATCTGGTACCAAAAGTCCAGGTCCTTATCTCTCCCGTCAGCGTAAAAGTAATATTCATCAAAAAAGAGTTTATCACCAACGAAAACTATTAGACTATAGATTAAATAAACCGCTGCGGGCAGAAAATGAAGGACATCTTTCCCCGCCAGTTTAAAGTCACTGTTCAGCAGTGTTTTGATGTAAAAAAAGAATACCGGTCCGATTAAAAATAACTGCTGGAAGGGAACAAAAAACATAAATTCCCGATAGCTCTTTATGGAATACCAACCGGCGTATCCCAGCATGAAGGGACAGATGTATAAGCTCCCTAAGAATAGGAATGCCGCTAACCACTTACTACTTTTTTCTTCCCCTTTGATTCCTTTTACAAAAAGAAGACAAGAAAACACAACTGCATTGAAAAAGAAAATGAGTAGAACCGAACTTTTCTCATTGTAGTCGAAAAATATTAAATCATCCAATTTATGCTCAAGGGTTTTTTAAAATCTTTTAGGTAACATCATAAGCAGTTGAATGGTTGTTGGAATTAGCTTTTTCTAAGGAACAATATTTTTCGATTACGTCCCTAATACGACCGCTCCTCCTTAAACAATCCCAACTCATACCCAAAACGATCCGCCAATTCCAAAGTCCGGTATACATCTTCCACTCGAACCGAACCGATCGAGCCGGAGAAATGCTGACAACCATCCAGGCCCATCACTACAGTCTCGCCCATGCAGGCAAAGATGTGGCCACGCGGCAAGGGAATGCCGCCGACAATGAAGTCATTACCCTGAGGCAGGCGAACGATACCGCCCATGATCTGTTTGAGATCCGGATAAACGATGCCCACATCCGGATGTACATCGTGCGGTACGG
>JANQRV010000559.1 GCA_028284395.1 Saprospiraceae bacterium | reverse complement strand
GAAATCGGCTGGCATTTCCATCCGGAATACGAATTGACCCTCATCGCGGAGAGCTACGGCAAAAGGGTCATCGGCGATCATGTGGATACTTTTGTAGATGGAGATATGCTGTTGATTGGGCCGGGCATTCCGCACTACATGCGCAATGATCAAGCTTTTTATCGGGGAGACCCCAACTTGCGGTGCCGGGCCATCGTAGCGCACTTTGCGGAGGATTTTTTGGGCGAAACTTTCTTTTCGAAACCGGAATTACACCTCATTAGACGGTTGTTGAACGAATCCCACCAGGCCCTACACATTTATGGCCAAACCGCTCAAGAAGTAGCTCCGCAAATGGAACAATTGATTCGCCAACAGGGATTTGACCGGCTCCTCCTATTGTTGAATATTCTGCGTAGAATTGCGATCAGTTCCGAAAAAAGGCAACTGGTCTCCAAAGGGTACATTCAAAGACCTCCGACGGGAGAAACGGACCGCATCGGACGGGTTTATGCTTATTTATTTCAGCATTTTTCGGAGGAGATAAAGTTGGAGGCGGTGGCCCAACGCGTCCATTTGACCGATTCCGCATTTTGTAAATTCATCAAGAGACACACCGGCAAAACCTTTTCGCAAGTTCTGAATGAAATAAGGATCGGCCACGCCTGCCGTCTCTTGACGGAAAGCCCGTCCTCGGTGGGCGAAATCGCCTACAGCAGCGGCTATACCAACCAATCCTATTTCAATCGGAAGTTTCGAGAAGTGACCGGCTTTTCTCCGCTCCAATACAAGAGTAGATTGAGACCCAGGTAACAACGAGATCAACCCGCTACCTTGATGTTTTTCATCAACACGAAACCATCGGTCGTATTCCCGGTTAAGCTATCCGCCAGGTTGGCATCGGATACGAGGCCGTCGTTCGAGTTGTTGGTGTCGGCATCGCCATTGTATTCAGAAGTGGCATAAACCACACTGGAAATGTCTTCAGCCCAAGAAACTTGTGTTATCAACAAAGACGCACCACTGCTACTTTTGATTTCCAAGTGAATGTGCGGAGTACGCCCCGGATACCACCCGGGAAAGATGCTGATGAACGAAGCGTTCCCATTGGCGTCGGTCGTCTGTCGGCCGCGAAGGAAGTTCTCGCTGGTGAAATCGCCGTCTAATTGTCCGTCGTACTCAGAATAATTGCCCTGGGCATCGCAATGCCAAATATCGACGAAGACACCTTCCATCGGGCTGCAGTCACTATTCGTATTCTGAATGTTAAAGGTAATCATCAGCGGTATTCCCGAACGGTTACCAATGATGTTTTCGCGGACCAGGTCGGCAGGCGTTTTGATGGGAAAGGGCCCTGCCGTTTCTACTGGAGAAGTGACACAACCCGTTGGCGCCACATCTTCATCGTCGTTTTCGCAAGAAGTAATAAGCGTCGGGATGGCCACGATGCTGCCCAATCCCATGAAACTCTTTTTAAAAAAATTTTTCCTATTCATTGTTGTCAAATTGATTTCATCCGTTAGACACCAAAGTCCTTTCATTTTTTCCATCGGATAAATGAATGGAACCCGGACTAAGGACAAACTCCATCAACAACTCCCCTATGCTAAACCGTTAAAACATTCGATTTTGCAAATTGACCGACGATAGCCAACCGGTCTTTCGACGAAACTTTAGACAACTTCAGTCAAATAAAGGCTTGGCAGAGCGCTTGAAAGGTTGAGAAGCACGAACAAGACAAGATCTGGCAAACCTTAAGATTTGCCAGTTCTTAAGAACTGGTGCAGAAGGAGGCAGCACAACGGTTAATTACGACGATCTTTTTCCTAATTTTGGCTTTTGCACATTCCTAAGTGTTGATCACCATCCGAAATCTGGAACAAATGCGGTACCTGTTAATCTTCCTGTTCATCACGACCTCCGGTGGAGCGCAAACGCTGAGTAGCCCCCAGGGTAAGTCGGCCGCTATACCCGAAATTGAACTCGGCAAATCCGGAATCAACCCGGATTCAATGGTGCAGATTATTAACCTGATAAAAACCACGCCCCCCTTTGATTTTCGTGGATTGGTCATCCTCAAGAATGACAGCTTGGCACTAGAAGAATATTTTAATACCTATTGGAGGGCTACCATACACGATGTTCGCTCCGCGGGAAAGAGCATCACTGCACTATTGTTGGGAATTGCGATCGACAGAGGTTTGATCCAACATGTCGAGCAAGACATTTATGATTTCTTCCCCCAGTATAAAAAACCGGAAAACCGGACGATTAGAATAAAGGATTTGCTGATGATGTCCTCGGGTTTGGATGCTGATGTTTTCGATGAAAAATCCCAGGGCAATGGACTCAACTGGCGGGCGAAAGACGACTGGGTAGGCCATGTTCTCCCATTGAGCATGAAATTTACGCCCGGTGAAAAATGGGTTTACAACGACGCATCCGCTATGCTGATCGGCGCCATTATCGAGCAACAAAGCGGTCAAAAATTATCCGATTTTGCCCTTGATCACTTGTTTCGTCCCCTGGGGATCAACGAATACTATTGGTACACAGGTTCGGGTGGAAGGACGGGGGCGATGGGTAATCTCTACCTTTCAACGTTGGATTTTGCTAAAATTGGGCAATTGGTATTGAATGATGGTGCATGGGATGGAAAGCAAGTGATCAGCAAAGGTTGGATAACTGAAATGGCGACGCCCAGGTTTAATATTGAAGATATTGTCCCATTTGCCAAGGGCTACGGATACTTCTGGTATTTGGGTGAATATTTTGTAAATGGAGAAAATTATGAATATTTGTATGCTGCGGGCAACGGAGGTAATTTGCTTTTTGTGGTGCCGGAAGAAAAGCTTGTCGTAGCATTGACTTCCAGTGCGTATGGGGAAGGCAGAGGTCAATTTCGTTCCAATAAGATCTTCCAGCTTATTCTTGAATCCATGAAACACTGATTGCGAAATCCTACAAACACAAACCGTTGATATTCCTTATAAAAAAGACAGAAATGAAACAAATAACCACTACCATCCTCTTGCTGGCCGGTCTATTCCTGAATGCTCAAAATGACGGTTGGCACATTACAACAACGGATCGAGAAGACTATACCGGTATTGCCATGTCTAATGGCAGGATAGGGATGTTAACCGCCCCCGAACCTTTTCAAATAAAGCATACGGTATTGAACAATGTCTACGATGTCGATCCATTCCTGAAAGTCAGTCAAGTCGTACACGGAATGGATTTTGGTAATTTGGACGTCTACATCGATGGAGAGCAGGTAACCGCACAAAACATCAGCAATTGGTCACAGACCATTGATATGAAGGAAGCAGCCTTCACCACCAATTTTGATTTTAAAGGGAAAGCAAAAATTTCATGTACCGTTTATGCACTTCGCAATTTGCAATATACGGGTTACGTCGATGTGGCCATTTCGGCATTGGCGGACGTAGAAGTGAAGGCCGTTGGGAAAATAACTACCCCCGAAAAGTATCAAAGTCCACAGAACACTTACCAGGTGCTTCGGGACGTGGAGACCACGATGCCAATTTTACAGTCGGTGGCAAAGACGCCATTTGGCAAACACCTGGTGGCGACCTCCGGCACCTTCGTTTGGCACCAAATCAATTCATCGAGAGAACATCAGCGACCAGAATTAAGTCATGCCGTGGTTTCTCCCTATGAAAACACACTTTCCTTTGAGCAAGCGGTCAAAAAAGGGGAAAACTTTGAATTTGCCTGGACAGGAGCGGAATGTACTACGGCAGATTTTTCGGATCCAAAATCGGAATCGGAACGCATGGTCATTTTCAACCTGTTGAATGCGCGTGATGTGCTATTGGCCGGTCATAAGGCATTGTGGGAAGAGCTCTGGGAAGGTGATATCGTTATTGAAGGAGATTTGGAATCTCAACAAGACGTTCGTTTGGCCCTTTACCACTTGTACGCTTTTGGACGGGGTGACTCTGATTTGAGCATTGCCCCCATGGGCTTATCCCTACAAGTTCCCTATAACGGCCACATATTTTGGGATACGGAATTATGGATGTTCCCTCCTTTGCTACTGCTCAACCAGGACATTGCGCGGTCCTTGGTCAATTATCGCTCTGACCGGCTGGAACCAGCCAAGAAACGCGCCATTAACTACGGTTACAAAGGCGCTATGTTCCCCTGGGAAAGTGACGACACCGGAGAAGAGGCTACCCCTCCTTTTGCGCTTACCGGACCTTTCGAACACCACATTACCGCAGACATCGGGATTGCCTTTTGGAATTACTACCGCGTAACCAGAAATAAAAAATGGTTAGCAGAAAAGGGGTTTCCCGTCATGAAAGAAGTTGCTGACTTTTGGGTCAGTAGAGTTACCAAAAACGATGACGATAGCTATTCCATCAACAACGTAGTCGGGGCCAATGAATTTGCTCCCAACGTGAATGACAATGCATTCACAAATGGCGCTGCCATCACTGCTTTGGAATATACCACCATAGCGGCCAAGGAGATTGGCCTTGCTCCCAATCCAAAGTGGGAAGAGGTAGCCTCTCAGATAAGAATTCTAAAACTTCCCGACGGTACAACCAAAGAACACGCCGAATACGATGGTGAAAGAATTAAACAGGCGGATGTCAACTTGTTGTCCTTCCCCTTGAATGTCGTAAATGACAAAGCAACCATCCTCAAAGATTTACAGTACTACGAACCCAAACTTGCTAAAGAAGGGCCCGCCATGGGCAAGTCCATATTTGCCGTCCTCTATGCCCGTCAGGGAGATGCGGACAATGCCTTCCGGCTTTTCAAAGAAAGTTATGTACCGAACCAGCAACGACCCTTCGGAGCATTGTCCGAAACGGCCACCGCCAATCACTCCTATTTTGCTACCGGTGCCGGAGGTATGTTGCAAACCGTCCTGTTCGGTTTTGGCGGACTTGATTTTTCGGATGAGGGAATCGTTCAGAAGAACCCAATCCTCCCCAAGCAATGGAAATCGCTTACGATCAAGGGTATTGGTTTGGACCGGAAGACGTATCGTATTGACTAGTAGGGCTATAACTCAATCACCACATTCCCCCGTTTCCGCCCACTGTCCACATAACGATGCGCTTCAACCATGGCTTCCAAAGGAAAGTGTTTATCAATAAAGGGCTTTATCACCTCCTTTTCTGCTAGCGCCTTCAATGTTAGAAGATGGTCGGTTTTTTCGCTGGTCAGCATTGCTACGGAAACAAAGGTGCCACTGCGCTTCAAAATTTTTCTTGCTTTTGATTTCGTAGTTTTTCCAACTGCATCAAACACAATATCAAAAGCTGCTGCCAAGGCAGTATAATCCTCCTGGGTATAATCGACTACGGCATCCGCACCGAGCGATTGCACCATAGCGAGATTTGAAGTGCTGCAGACTCCGGTCACAGTGGTTCCGAAGTGTTTTGCAATTTGAACGGCGTAGCTGCCGACACTTCCAGAAGCACCGTAAATCAGCACTTTCTGCCCTGCGGAGATGTTTGCTTTTTCCAGTAAAAACAAGGCCGTCATTCCCCCGATCGGTAGAGCAGCAGATTCCTCAAAGCTAAGGTTGTCAGGTTTTGCGGCAACGACACCGGATTTCCACTCCTCCGGTAAGCAGACGTACTCGGCGTACGACCCCTTTGGTAACATAGTAGTCGTACCAAAAACCGAATCGCCGACTTTGAATTTCGTCACGTTTTTTCCGATTTCCATAACTCTGCCGGACAATTCATGGCCAAGTATTTTTTTCCGGGGCCTGAAAAGGCCAAAGATCAATCTGGCCGGCAGCCAGACTAAAGTGGGAAAATCAGAACTGCGCAGCCGTACATCTCCCGATGTAACGGTTGTGGCATGTACCTTAACGAGGATTTCATTGTCTTTTGGCTTTGGCTTTTCAACCTCGCGGAGTTGAAGGACCTCCGGGGGGCCGTATTTATGATACATGATTGCTTTCATAAGATTGAAATTTAGTGGCTGCTTTGGCTGCTAAAGTTACTAAGGTAGCGACAGAAACAACAGTAACCATAGCGGCAATGATAAAAGTTGTTTTTTCTCCTTTTTTCCTAGTAATTCGGCCGCTCCAAATACCTTAGATGAACGTCCCGACCTAAATGTGTCTGGTGTATCAGATCGTCTTCTTCTTTAAAAAGAGCTCTTGTCAAGAATGCTTCTTGATGAAATCAACGATGATTTCGTTGTCTCTTCGACCGGGAACGTGTTTGGAGTTTGGCAGCAATAAGACCTCCCTCAAGGAAGGAAAAATTTTCCGGGCCCGTTTCAACATTTTTACGCCTGGAAATAACAAGTCCTTTTGGGCCGCTATAAGGTGCAGTGGGGTCTCTATCTTTCGTGCTTCTTCATTTTTGATCCGGGGAATGGAAGCAAAATCCATCTCAAAATGCAAGAGGACCATCGATAAGAAAGCAATGGCAAATTCATCCCGCTCGGTAAATAATCCCTCCAAAAATTGATGAATAAATCTGATATTTTTTCGGCACTGATACAATTTCACGGGCAGAAAAACTTTGCGGGCCTGCTGCCAAGCACTGCCGTTGACAATGCCCGCCGGTGCGATGAGAAAAGCCTTCGCTATCCGCTTATCGTCAAAAATCAAAGTTTTCCAACCGATGAATCCTCCAAAGGAAGTGCCCACCAAAACTACATCTCGAACATTCAGACGCGTCAATATTTCGAACATCCACTGCCCATAGGAGTCATCCCATTTGTCGGGTCGGATCCCTTCACTCAAATTTGGTTGGCCGACCACATCAATGGCATACACTCTGAAGTCATCCAGCAAGCCGTATATCGCCTCGATGGCCACGGGCGCACAACCATTCGAACCGTGCAACAACACCAATGGAGGCTTCCCCTCTTTGCCCGTCAAAATTAGATGGGTATCCCCAAAACTCGTCTCTATTTTCAGCGACTCATAGGAGATGGCAAGCACATCCAATTTGTCGTAATACAATTCCTCGATTTCTTGTCTGGCCCGTATATTGTTGGAAAATAGACTCATGGACGGATGCGAATTGGTTAAAAAATCTGGGATCATTCATCGATACTGACCTTACAAAGATGGGGTGGATTCGGCCCCTAGTCGTTCGAGAATGAAAACACGAACTTTTTGGTGAGATTCCGTACTTTTAGAACTGTATAAGTCGATAATCCAAAACTGCGTATTTTTGTTATTAATAAACAAAGTTGTCTGAAGGTTAAACCTGAGTCTTGTCGATGCATTACATCTCAATCAGTCTCTATCGAAAAGTAATCCATCATGCATTGAATGAAGGCATGACCAAGGATGACTTCAAAGATCTTCCCATACCGGTCGATGCCATGGAAGGCGTGCAGGCAGTTCCGGCCGATCATTTTTTTGCCTTGCACGAGATGGTGGATCAGGCTTTGGGACCGGGATTCTCCGTAAGAGTGGGTCAAGCCATGAAAATGGACGATTACGGTGTGTTGGGCTTATCCTGGAAAACCTGTTCAAATGCCGGGGAGATATTCGAACGTTGCGAACGGTATTTCAAACTCCTGTCCAACACCTATGTCTTCAAGGTGGAAAAGCAGGAAGAGGTATCACTGGTCCATCTGTTTCGGGACGGCTACCGGAGGGGCGTAGAACTATCAAATGAATCGACGTTCTCGGCGACGGTGGTTGTACTACAAGCCATGACCGAAAAGGATATTGTGCCGGTCCGGATATCATTCAAACACCGTCCGCCAACCGATCTAAAAGATTACAATCGAGCTTTCCCATGTCCCCTTCTGTTTAACCAGCCACACAATTTCATTGCCTACCAGACAACTGACCTGGAAACCCGGACCGCCAAAGCGGACATCAGCATCAATAAGTTTCTGGTAGAAAGGGTCGAAGAGGAAACAAGGGGCATCGAAGTCAGTTCCATAAAAATAGCATCTGATGTCGAAAACTTGATCAAGGATGCACTTCCCAGTGGTATTCCCAGCATTCTCCAAATTGGCAAGCACATGGGCATGAGCACGCGTACACTTACCCGGAGATTGTCGGAGCAAGGTATCAGCTTCAGAGATCTGGTCAAACAAACCCAGGAAAAAATTTCAAAAGACTTGCTCAAGAATTCGTCTTGCCCCGTCGGCGAAATTGCCTTTCAAACCGGCTTCTCGGAGCAAAGTGCTTTCAATCGTGCTTTCAAGCGTTGGACCGGTCAATCCCCCACTTCTTTCCGAAAAAACTAGGTAATCCGGCCCTTTTGGCCTAAAGTGTCAAAAGTCTGGCTCAAGTCGTCAAGCCCCGGGCGTTGATTGATCGCAACTTTGCTACTGTAATCAAAACAGAAGCAAAATGAAAAAATTAGGGATCACTTCATTCGTCGTCGGAGTCCTGGTAGGCCAATTCTTTCTTTTCGCGGCTTCTCAATTTCCCGAGCATGCCCCCGCCACTGCCTTACTCCCCGAAGATGCTCCAATGCGTCCCCAGTCATCGGGCGCAGATTTGCAGGAAGAAGCATTCGAAATCCTCCGCACGAAGTGTAATGTATGCCACAAAAAGCAAAATCCCTTTAAGATCTTTTCTCTGAAAAACATGGACAAAAATGCCCCTAAGATTTACAAACAAGTCTTCATTCTTAGAAGAATGCCGAAGGGCGATCGATCACAAATAACGGACAAAGAATACGAAACACTTCAAAATTGGCTTAAATCGAAAAACATCTTTTAATCATGGAATTATCTATCAAATCATTGGTGCTCTTTGCCGCCATTTTATTAACAGGCCTTTCTGCCGGCTTATTTTATGCTTGGATGGTATCCGTAATCCCTGGAACTCGTAAGGTTGTAGACACGACCTATCTAGAAACCATGCAATCCATCAATCGGGCCATCCTCAATCCGGCCTTTTACCTGATCTTTTTTGGGAGTGTATTGCTTCTGGCTATAGCCACCATTCAACAATTCAATTTCGGAATTACGTTTTGGTTGTTGCTAGGAGCCACCCTTACTTACCTGCTCGGGACATTCGGCGTCACCGTTTTCGGCAACGTACCGCTCAACGACGCCCTGGATGTCTTGCAATTGGAAGAATTAAGTAAACACAAGATCACCGAATTCAGACAATCTTATGAGCGCGACTGGAATCGCTTACACCTGATTAGAACGGTCTTTTCTGTGATTTCATTTGCACTCTCGATCTTGTCCGCATTCACCATTTCAAACTGATAATTCATTCATTCTAAATCCAATATGTCATGACCAACCAAAGCAATATTCTAGTAATTGGCGGTACCGGTAAAACCGGCCGCAAAGTCGTCGAAGGATTGAAACAACATCACCAAAATGTTAGAGTAGGTGGACGCAGCAGTGACCCGGCCTTCGATTGGGGAGATCCCACTACCTGGCCAAATGCCTTGGCAGGCATGGATAAGGTGTACATCGTCTATTACCCGGACCTTGCCGTTCCCGGTGCCTTCGAAGCAATCTCGGGGCTAATCGAAGCTGCAAAAGTGGCAGGAATCAAAAAAGTCGTTCTGCTATCCGGTAAAGGAGAAAAGGAAGCGGAACGCTGCGAACAGGTGGTAGCCAACTCCGGCCTGGACTATACCTTGGTTAGAGCATCCTGGTTTAACCAGAATTTCAGCGAGAGTTTCTTACTCGATCCTATCCTGGCGGGTCATGTAGCCCTGCCGATGCCTCACGCCAAGATCCCATTCGTCGACACCCGCGACATTGCCGAAGTAGTCGTGAAGGCATTGCTGGAAGATGAACACAACGGAAAAACCTACGAAATAACCGGCCCTCGAACCTTGACCTTTGAAGAAGTCGTGCAGGAAATTGCCGCCGGCACCGGTAAGGACATCACTTTCCAAGCGGTATCAATGGAAGACTACAATTCGGCCATGAAAGCCGCCGGTCTGCCTGCCGATTATATTTGGCTCATCGACTATCTATTCAGAGAAGTCCTGAGCAATGATAAGAATCAAGAGATCAGTTCTGATGTAGAGCGGATACTAGGGAGGAAAGCGACTGATTTTCAGGAGTATATTAGAGAAATGGTACGTGTGGGAGTTTGGCGTTAATCCTGTTCTTAAGAACTGGCAAATCTGAAGATTTGCCAGTTCTGAGTTTTGTCAGTTGTCCAACAATAATAAGTTGGCATCTTTCCCCGTTCCTTGGAATAGGAAACTTGAGCTCAACATCCGTTAAGTCCTGATTTTATGCTTAGATTCACACTGGTCTGCAGTCTTTTCATCCTGGCTGAGACCATGCTTTTGGCCCAGGGTGATTTCCGAGAAGGTTACATCCTTACCCTGCAAAGCGACACCCTGTTTGGCCAAATCGAATACCGTACGAATGCCCGAAATTACCAATCCTGTCTGTTCAAAGATGGACGAAGAACAACCGAGTACACTCCGCAACAGATCAATGGATTTGGTTTCACCAATGATAAATTCTACTCCGCTCAGGTGGTGGATACGACCTTCGTAGAGGTCTTGGTTCGGGGAGACCTAAGCTTATATCTATCCCAAGGGGGCTTTCTCATGCAAAAGGATACCTTATTGCTCGATCTGCGCCCGGAAGAAAAGAAGACGAATTTAGATGCACATCTGAAGATCGAAGACGACAGGAAATGGAAAGGAAAACTGGCCTACATCCTGTCGGATTGCCTTTCTGACCCCAACCAACTCATTTCCAACATTTCGCTATCGGAAAAGCAATTGACGAAACTGGCTTCGACATACAATGAATGCCGCGGGAGTGTCTACACCGTTTTCAAGGTCAGCAAGCCGTGGTCTCGGGTTCGCGTGGGCGTCGCAGCCGGAGCGATGAACCCCAATCTAAATACAATGACCAGCAGGGGGTTCTTTGCCTTTCTCGATAAAACTTACCGTTCGATCGACCCGTCGATTGGAGTGCTCATTTCCTTTACCGCTCCCAGAATCTCCGAACGGACGGCTTTATCGGGAGAATTGCACTACTCTCGATCTACCTATGCTGCTTTGATCGAAACGGGCGAATTGACGCCGGTACTCCACGAAACCCATATCGAGTTGAGCACCATATCCCTACCTTTCTTCCTGACGTACACTTTTCCCGCTAAGAAGTACCGTTTCTTTTTCCAAGGTGGCATCAACTATGATTTTTATCTGAACACCGGAACGCAATTATTCAGCGAAAGGATCTCAGGAAACACCGTTTCTACCTTTCCGGAGGCGGAAGCTTTCGATTTTGAGGACAAGAACGTCGGCTTCGGCGGCGGTATCGGGATCTCGAGAAATTTCCAAAGATTTAGAACCGATCTAGCCATTCGATTCCAAAGGATGAGCGGATTGGACCAGAACACCAATTTAACGATCACCAATAATCGACTGTGGCTCAACTTAATGTTCCTTCTATGATGCGCGCGCTAAGAATGACCTCTTATACACTGCTGTTGATCACTTCTTTGCTTGGTTGTGAAAAAGAAGATGTCTCAAAGCGGGATTATCCCAGGATTAACACCCTCCCCATTACCGAAATGGGTTCGGATGGAACCATCGTAACCGCCGAGGTTGTTTTTCGGGGTGACTTTCAAATCCTCGAATACGGCTTTGTCTGGAGTCAACAGCCGGTGCCCATCGTAGAAAGATCCGACAAATACAGCTTCACCGAAGAATTGAACAGCGATGCCTTTTCCTACCAACTTCGCACGCTGGAACCTCAGACCACCTACTTTACCAGAGCTTTCATCCGAACGGAGGACTATTTGGTTTATGGACAGATTCAGGAGTTTGTTAGTCCTTAGTTTTGGGGGAGTTTTGATGCTTTGATGGGGACCGACAATGTTCACCGTACGAAACCTATAGTGGCAGCATCAGAGCATTCTCAATTTTCATTTTTGTAGAATTTGATTATATTTGTTCTGCATTTATGAAATTTGATCTATGAAAGGAACCAGTCTCGGTGAATTCGAAGAATTGATGCTGCTGATGGTTGGAGTACTCTACCCAACTGCTTACGGATTTGGCATTCGTCAGGAGATCATGTCGCAAACCGGCCGTAAGGCGGCGATTGGAGGTATTCACTCCGCTTTAAGCCGTTTGGAAAAAAAGGGATTCCTTCGCTCTGAACTGGCAGAAGCTACTCACGAGCGCGGTGGTCGTCGGAAGCGGCTGTTCTATCTTACCGCGGCAGGAAAAGAAGCCGTCACGAAATCCCATGAGCTCAGAAATTCGCTGTGGAACCAGATCCCCGAACTGGCCTGGAAAACCTGAATCACGACTGGATGATGCACGAAAAAAAGCCACCGATAACAGCCGACCGATTCTTACGTTGGTTTTGCCGGCCAGAGCTTCTGGAAGAAGTGCTTGGCGACCTCCATGAATATTACCGGTGGGAATGCCTGGACCTTCCTCCTTGGCGAGCGCGACTGGCGTATTGGTTTCATGTTTTCCATTTTTTCCGGCCTTTCGCGTTGAAGCGCCGATTATTCCATTTTAACCACATCCTCATGTATCGGAACTATTTCAAGATTGCCTTTCGACAGCTCACTAAACAAAAAGTCTACTCAGGAATCAAGATTGGGGGTTTTGCCATGGGCATTGCAGCAAGTTTGTTGTTGCTGTTGTTTTTGCGACATGAAATGAGTTTCGACCGACATTATACGGAAGCGGACCGCATTTACCGGGTAACCATCAATTATCACGAAGACGACATCATCGGAGTGGATTTTCCAGCTCCTTTTGCCGACGCATTAAGGAATGATTTCCCGGAAATTGAGCAGGCGGGTCGGTATGCCACTCCCCTATTTAGAAATGCCGGTAGCAATTACATCCGGCGAGCGGATGCACTGGATAATTCTTATGAGGAAGGTTTCGCTTACGTCGATCAGGAATTATTAGACATCCTACAAATTCCCATGGCAATTGGAAACCGCGAGGAAGCTTTGAGTCAGCCGAATACGATTGTCATTTCCCAAAGTAAGGCCGATAAGTATTTTCCAGGTGAAGACCCCATCGGCAAAACCATGATCATCAACGGCGATGAAACGCAACCCTGCAAGGTGGGTGGCGTAATGGTCGATTTCCCTTCCAATTCTCATCTTCAATTCGACTTCCTATTTACCATGACCGGAGTTGAGTTTTGGCCAGGAGAACAAGGCAGCTGGTGTTGCAATAATTACGATACCTATGTACTGCTGCGTCCCGGTACCAATGCAGAAGAATTGAGCCGTAAAATGAATGCCATTACGCAAAACTATCTTTTGCCCTATTGGATAGAACAGGGGCATGCCGACGCCGAACAAGCGGCTAACATGCAAAGTTATCATTTACAGCCGGTTCACGACATATACATCGACGCTGAAATCCGGGATCGCCTGCCGCACGGCGATATTCGACTCATTTGGTTATTCATGGCCGCAGCGGTCCTCATTTTAATCATTGCCGGTATCAATTTCGTCAATCTCTCCACCGCCAAATCCGCGAATCGGGCTAGAGAAGTAGGCATGCGAAAGGTAGTTGGTGCCTTTCGCAGCCAACTGGTGCGTCAGTTCCTCACGGAGTCCGTGCTCTTCAGTTTCTTCTCATTTGCCGGCGGGGTTTTACTGGCGTGGATGTTGCTGCCATTTTTCAATCAGCTCTCGGAGCGGTCGCTTACGATTCCGTGGACGGAATCGTGGTTTTTCCCATTCATAGTGATTCTAGCGCTTGTCATGGGCATCCTGGCCGGCCTCTACCCATCCTTCTACCTTTCGGCATTCCGGCCGATCTCCACCATTAAGGGTGATCTGAGTCGGGGATCGACCAATCCCGTTTTGAGGAGTTTGCTGGTTGTCTTTCAATTTACGGCATCCATCGTTTTGATCATCGGCACTTTCATGATCTATCAGCAGGTCGATTTCATCCTCAATCGCGACATCGGCTATGACAAAGATCAGGTGCTGTTGCTCCAGGGAGCCGACCTATTGCGCGAAAAAGTATTGACTTTCAAGGAAGAGGTACGTCAGTTACCGGGTGTCCAAAATGCCACTTTAAGCGATTTTTTGCCCATTGCCGGTACGCAGAGAAATGGCAATGGTTTTTGGAAAGAAGGTAGAACCAAGGAAGATCCTCCCGTCTTTAGTCAACGCTGGAACGTCGACTTTGACTACATCAAAACACTTGGGATGAAACTAACGGCCGGCCGAGACTTTTCGATCGATATGCCAACGGATTCCCAGGCGGTTGTCATCAACGAATCGATGGTCGCAGCGCTCAACCTGGAAAATCCGATCGGCCAACGCATTACCAACGGAGGAGGCACCTGGCAAGTGATTGGCGTGGTGGAAGATTTCCATTTTGAATCCATCCGGGAAGAAATCTATCCGTTGGCGATGGTCATTGGCAACAGTGGCGCGATTCTTTCAGTCAAAGTGCCCACCGAGGACATGGCAGGCCTACTGGTGCAGATCACCGATCTTTGGAACCGGGTAGCTCCCCATCAACCCATTAGGTACACATTTCTCGACGACAAATATGCCTCCATGTATGCCGACATCCAGCGATCCGGGCGCCTGTCGATCAGCTTTGCCGGCCTGGCCATTCTGATTGCTTGCCTTGGTTTGTTTGGCTTAACGGCCTTTATCGCGGAACAGCGGACCCGGGAGATCGGAATTCGCAAGGTATTGGGAGCATCGGTAAGCAGCATTATCAGCTTGCTGTCAAGAAACTTCATTCGGCTGGTCCTCTTTTCCGTTCTAATCGCCACCCCGCTTGCCTGGTACATCATGCGCCAGTGGCTCCAGAGTTTTGCTTACCAGGTGGACTTGCAGTGGTGGGTTTTTCTGGTAAGTGGCGCGATTGCCCTACTGATTGCCTTTCTTACCATGAGCTTTCACAGTTTTCGGGCGGCGTTGATGAATCCTAGTGAGGCGATTCGGGCGGAGTGATCTGCAAGGCATAGAAACCGTCGAATTTACCACAGCATAATCAAAACCAAATCTTAAGTAAGTAATCAAAAAGAGTTGTAAAGATTATCTGAGTTCATTTTTTTGCTGGCCAATGCCGCACCGAAGGATTATAACAGCGCTACATGACTGAAGGAGAAAGCAGGCCGGAGAAATCTAGAAGCTCTATTTGATCATTTAGCTTAATTGTTAAAGTCAAAATAAGAGTTGCCTTTATTATACATACCCTGTACCTTTACTGATGTAAACCAGAAAGTCCTCCAGTTATATTTCACAGAATTTATTAATACAACGCTTCACTTCTACTGAAAATATATTTGTTTAATTCGCCAAAACAAATACGCACTTTCCTATACACCTATGAAATTCAGTTTTCAATTTTAATCGAATTGAAAATACATAATTTCTATATCCAATACTGAAGTATAATTATGACTTGGTATAATTCCAATCAGTGTATTATACTATTTGGAATAGATGATTAACAAGAGATAGGAAGTCACCCATTCAAAATGGCATTACTTGTTGCCAGTGATCCTTGTATAATCACTGAGCACAATTCGGATGTTGTATAAACCACAACAATCCTTTTCTCTGTCAACCTTCATCCCCAGAACTAAGAAGCGTATTTCTCCTAAATGTAATTGCCTTTGGCATTTTGCAAATGGTACTGTTATTATTTATTCACAAATCAAATACATTTTTATGTCCAATCGTATTTCTTTTAAATTAAGACAGTTGTACATGTTTAGTTTCTTTTTGACAGTGCTGTTAATCAGCATGTCGTGTGAATTTACCGAGCAGGAAAAAGCCACTCTGAAACCGCATGAAACCGAGTTTCCGAATACCTCTAAAAACAGTGTGGTTCCTCAGCCAGATTTAATAGTTGACCGAATTGTTTCTCCCAGCAGCGGGTCCACTTGGGACGCTGGCAATGATGAAGAAGTCAAAGTCCGGGTTAAGAATGATGCTGCTTCATCCGCCCCGGATGCGAATGCAGGGGAGATCAAAGTCTACCTATCGCAGAACAGTTCACTTGATTCCGGAGATGACGTTCTAGGCACCTTATACTATTTATCAATATCAGCGGGGAGCACTTACACTGCCTCCGATGATATGACCATTCCATCCTCTACTAGTGCGGGGAGCTACTATTTGATCGTGGAGGTCGATGCTACTGATACTACCGGTGAGGATTCAAGTAACAATACGAAGAGTATCCCAATTACTGTAAACTAAATTTCTATTGTTTTGATAGCAATAGGTTCTGGTTTACAATAAATGGAGGAGTTGGCAGGCAAAGTTTTGAACTGCTGACTCCCCTACTTCAACAATATACACACGAAAACAGAGCAGGTCCCTAATAAGCTGGTTTCCTCAAAACTCAGGCTAGTATTTCGATGCCGATCAGGCCATTACCGGCATCAAAGTCCAGATAAATATCCGGGCCTTCGTAATCGGGAATGACATCCAAGAGTCGGATTTGTTTTTCCACCAGTCCAGGTATTACCTTTTGGGGATGTCCGGGTAAAAAGACATAGGCAGCCGATGGGTCTTCTTTACTTACTTTGAGTTGTATTTTTTTCTTTTCCATGAATGAGTAATACACAATTTTTGTTACGCTTTCTTATAAGAAGCAATTCTATTGGTTATATTTAAGCAGTAGAATTTATGTAAGTAAATTCTAGTGTAAAAGTATACTTGATTACTTTTATTTACACACTTGAGAAGCTCCGGCCCAACATCTATTCACAATGCTGCTGCAGTCACTAACGCTATGGAACCAGTATTTGACAAGATCGACGTGCCTCACCGACATTCCTTTATCGCTCGCATGCATTGTCACCATGCGGCTCCTCCTCGAATTCATTCTCACAAGAACTTCGAAATCAACTACGTTCTTTCGGGTGCCGGACGCCGGGTAGTGGGAAGCAACATTGCCAATTTCGAGGTGGGTGATCTGGTGTTGCTTGGACCAAATTTGCCGCATTCCTGGGACAATAACGCTCGCCATCGCATCGGCTTGCCGGCCTCCATCGTTGTTCATTTCTATGAAGACATTATCCGATCGGATTTTTTCAACGTACCTGAGTTGGCAGAAGTTCGATGCCTGCTCAAAAAAGCTGAGGGGGGCATCTGGTTTAAAGGGAAAGAGGTATCCAGCGTAGGCACCATCCTGAGGAAATTGGTAAACCTGCGGGGACTAGAGAGTTACATTGAGTTACTCAAGGCCTTCCATTTACTGCTGCAGATTAATAATTACGAGTTTTTGTCGGATACTACCTATACTCCTGATTTCAATCAGGACCTGGAGCAGATCAACCTGGTTTACAAATACGTCTTTGAGCATTTGCAGGAGGGAATCCGGCAGGAAGAAGTGGCGGCTTTACTCCATATGACTCCCGGGTCATTCTGCCGATATTTCAAAAAGAAGACCAATCGCAGTTTTATGGATTACGTAAAAGGAGTCAGGATCGGTCTAGCAGCCAAGATGCTGACGGAAACAGATAAGCGAATTTCGCAAATTTGTTACGAAAGCGGGTACAACAATATTGCCAATTTCAATTGTCAATTTAAGAGTGTTCTGCGCAAAACACCATCTGAATATCGAAAAGCCTTCCGAAATAAATTTTCAATTCAATGAACGCAAATAAACCATTCAACAGCATTTTAAACAACCTGGTGATCATGGGGCTATTATTCGGCTTATGCTGTGCCTGCAACACTGGTACGGGATCTACACCGAACGAAGCGCCAACGGCCGATCAGGCTACTGAAACCACTCGAGCCACCTGGGCTGAAAAGCTTGGCTTCCCCCCGGATAAACGGGTTGTGATCCTACATGCAGATGACATTGGCATGTGTCCGGAAGCCAATACTGCTGCCCGGCTTCAAATGGAGCAGGATCACATCCAGTCGTGTGCCGTCATGATGCCTTGCCCCAGTGCCCGGGAATTCATCGACTGGGCGACAGCGCATCCCGAAGAAGACGTAGGACTCCACCTCACACTGACCAGCGAATGGAAAACCTATCGCTGGCCGGGCCTGACCAAAGCCGAAGATGCTCCGGGCCTATTGGATGAAGAGGGCAAACTTTGGCATGAAGTCATCCAGGTGGTGCAAAATGCTTCACCCGAAGAAGTGGAACAGGAAATCCGTGCACAGGTAGAACAGGCCATTGCCTGGGGGTACCGCCCTGATCATATGGATACGCACATGGGCACGCTCTACGGATCCCACCAGTTCACCAAAGCCTATCTCTCGGTAGCTGAAGAATACAACATACCAGCTATGGTGATTGACTTTCAGAATCCGGAAGTCCTAGAGGGTTTTCGGCAACAGGGTTACCCCTTGACCGACGAAATGATCGCAGCGGTCAACAATTATTCATTGCCCAAACTAGATTACTTTTATTCAGCACCCAATGCGAAAACTTACGAGGAAAAATGCAGTAAATTCCAGGAGTTGATCAAGAGCTTGCAGCCCGGTCTGACCGAGATCATTTTTCATCCTTCGGAGCTGACCGAAAACCTAAAGACCATTACGAATTCATGGCAACAACGGGCATGGGAAGCCAAAATGTTCGGCGATCCGGACATGCAGGCTTTTTTTGCAGCGGAGGGCTTGATCTTTACTAATTGGCGAGAGGTTATGACCCGTTTTAAGCAACGACAATCATAAGTACATGCGCTTATTACTGAAGATCTTTTTGGCGTTGATATTATTGGTCGTCCTTGGTTATTTCGGTGCCATGGATCGAGTAGATTATACCCCTCACTTCGAGGCCGACTACTACCAAACTACCACCGCCCGTCTGCAAGAAACGGCGCAACAATTAGCCTTGGTCACCGGACCGGTAGCGATCGGTTTAGGCAAAGTAAACATTACACCACCGGTATCAGAGGTAGCGCTTCCGATGGCCGGTTACGGTCAAAGAGAAGGCGAACCGGCCACCGGCATCCACGACAGCCTGTACGTCAAGACCCTCGCCATTGAAGTTGCCGGACAAAAGACGATACTGATTGGAGCCGACCTGTTGATCATTCCTCCCAATGTCACCGATGAGGTGGCCGATAGATTGGCCAAAACGAGCAACCTCCATCGAGATCAATTGTGGTTTACGGCTACGCATACGCATTCCAGTATGGGCGGATGGTCGTCGAATTATGTTGGTAAACTTTTTGCCGGCGAGCCCAGCACGTGGGTAGTCGAATGGCTTTGTACCAAGATCGTGGAAGCAGTACAGATCGCTCATGCAGACCTCCAAATCGGTCAAATCGGTTTCGGGCATTTTGAAGCCCCGGGCCTGGTGAAGAATCGACTGGTTGGTGACTTGGGTGAGGAAGACCCTACCTGCTCCTTTATAATGGCCCGGCAGCGGGAAGGGAAAACAGCCATTGCCGGTTTTTTCGCCGCTCACGCTACTACCCTAAGCGATCAGAACATGAACTACAGCGCCGATTATCCCGCTTACTGGTATCGGAAATTGGAGCGGGCAGGAGTCGACTTGCCCATATTCTGTGCCGGAAGTGTGGGAAGCCACGGGCCGGAAGCACCGGGAAAGGAGTTTGAGCAAGCTCAGTTTCTGGGGGAGGCACTGGCCGACACCCTGCTGTTGTACAGTCAAAAAATCCAGTGGAGAGATACCCTGAGTATGGCGGCTCTCAATCTGGTCGTCGACTTACCGGTAGAGCAAATACGGCTCCGCGAACACTGGTGCCTGACCCCCTTTCTGGGGCGCAAATTGTTTCCACCATACGGAGAAATAAGGCTCCAGAGTTTGCGCTTCGACCAATTCATCTGGACGACAACGCCTGCGGATTACAGCGGTGAGTTAGCTTTGATCCAACAAAACGCGCTGGCCCGGAAAGGATTCCAATCGGCGATTTCCAGCTTCAACGGAGCTTATATCGGCTATATACTTCCGGCCAAATACTACCACTTGAATGAGTACGAATCGCGAACCATGTCGTGGTTTGGGCCCCATAGCGGGCCTTATCTGGCTGAATTGATTTCCAGAATGAATAATTATTTATCCGAATTATAGTGAAGAGCACATTTTCCCAATCATTTTTATTCAACCTACTGATCGTTGGCATGACCCTCGGCACCACCTGGGCGGTTCGTGGACAGTTTGGTCATGAGCAAGGAGCAGCCTGGGCGGGAGGAATTGGCGCCCTTTGCCTGTTGGTTTTAGCCAATCGTTCTGATTGGAATGCCCGGATGTTTCAAATAACGTTGGCTGCAGCCGTTGGCTGGGGTTTGGGCGGCATGATGAGTTACGGCCTGGTAGTGGGCTATGGTCACGGGGTTGATTTCGTAAATGTGTACTACGGCCTGGCCATGTTGTTTGTGATTGGCGGTTTGTATGGATTTCTGGGTGGTGGTTTATTTGGCCTGGCTTTAAGTGCTTCCACCACTCGGCCAGTCAATTGGTTGGCAACAATATCCTATCTGGTGGCGGGTGCGGTTATTGGTTATTTTTTTCTCGTGGAGCAATGGGGCATGAGAATGACGCCACCACGATCGGAATTGTGGGCAGCTTGTCTGGGTATGGCTTTACTGCTGAGTTGGCACCTGTGGTACGAGCACCGGTGGAATGCCCTCCAGGTAGCCGTATACTCGGCTTTGGGGGCGGGTTTTGGATTTGCCTTTGGCAACTTTTTGCAAGTATTAGGTAAGTTCTCCGGACTTTCCTTCAATTTCTGGAATGTAATGGAATATGCACTCGGCTTTTTTGGTGGGCTAGGCATGGCCTTCGGAACCATGACTGCCAGTTGGCATCGTGCGGAGTCGGATTTGCCGCCGCAGCGGGGAAAAAGAGGGGCATTGCTGGCATTGACATTATTGATTCCGCTCATTATCTGGAAGGAATCTTTTACAACCGAACGTCTGGGTAAGATCTATGGCGAACTAGCACTTGCAAGCTACATTGATACCATTCGTTTTATAACCTTAGGCTCCATACTGGTCATGGTTTGGGTTTATCGGAAGATGGGGGAACGGCCGCGGACTTTCTTCTCGTTTTTCTTTTTGTTTTACATCCTTTTAAGCCTGTGTATTACCGGAGCTTTTTTCAGCACCTACCGGCCGGAACAGTACCTGTATTTACTCAATTATGGACTTATCATGTTGTTCCTGGGCCGGGCCATTCCAACCTTCGAACAGCGGCCATTGAACCTTCGTTCGGGGCAATTGATGCTAATTCTCGCACTTGCCTTTATTGCTGTATTGGCATTGATAGCGATGCACACCCACGGTACTTTCGAAGGCATGCATCGCCGTTTTGAGATTTGAGCTACCAAGGTTTGCCAGTACCTTGTACTACCCACATTTTAGACCAGGCGCTGTTGTTACCGTCGGGAGCCGTGAAATTGGTCGCTTCCAAGTTATTGATGGCATTGACCGCATTCACCGGATTAAAATCTATTTCGTCCAGAGAATAATAGAAGCGAATGGGCAAAGCAGGGCGTTTTACGACCTGTCCGGCTTCCAGCGCCGGTAAGCCCGTTCGTCGGTAGTCGAACCAGGCCTCGGCAGCAGCGGTCCAACTGGCGATCCATTTTTGTTCAATGATTTGTTCGAGTGTGCCGTTGAAAGCCGCTTTTTCGCCTGCGATGTAGTTATTGAACGCTCCACCTACACCCCAGGTCTCCAGGGATGCTGCAACGCCCGACCGATAATGCTCTTCGGCACTATTACCCGTAGACCAACCTTTGAGAGCGGCCTCGGCCAAAATGAAATGAACTTCAGATGCAGCAAGCATTCGGGACTTCAATAATGGACCGGATGGATTCTGATAGCGGTCGTTCAAATGGGACGCATGCGGATTGTCGGGACCTTGTTCGAGATTGGGGTTAAGGTTGTAAGCCTGTGGTACGTTGGACCAAGCGGGAGGTAGTCCGACAAATTCGGGGTCGGTATCTACGGGGAAGCCCAGGGTTTGAATGTATTGGTCTTCAATGTCTTTAGAGACAAAACGAATGCCGTTGACGATATCATCCGAACCATTGGCCAGGGAAGTATCCACAACGATGGGGATGTCGATTTTCTCGGCCCATACGCCGAGTCGAGGATCGTTGAGGCCCTGCAGTGTTTCGACCAGGGTAGCGCATAACTTGAGTCGTCTAAAATTGCTGCCCCCAGTTCCGTCAAAGACGGTATTGGCCGGCCATGAATCCGTATCGCTATTGCCGGCATAGGGAAGGGCAGCATCGTCTTCAGGGTGAAGTATCAAGGGGTACAGGGCAGGATCTCCGGCGATTTTTTCAATACCGGCCTGAGCCGTAGCGGGTTCTTTTTCAGAAAGTCGCATGTAGTAACGAAGGGCCAATGAATTGGCAAATTTGCGCCACTGCGACACATTTCCGGCAAAGAGTACATCCTGGCTACTGTTGATGTCGCTATAGCTCTCTTGATTTTTAGAAAGCAAGGTGTTGGCGGTTTCGAGGTCGGCCAGAATGCCTTCATAGATGGTTTGCTGGGAATCGAACACCGGTTTAATATTCTCTGCTCCCCCCAATTCGCCTTTGAGGGCGGAGTTGTAGGGGGCATCTCCCCAGAGGTCCGTAATGAGTCCGAAGACATAAGATTTGATGACCAGTCCAAGGCCTTGGTGAAACTCCAGGCCGAGATCGACGGCTTTGCGGTACAGCTCATCATTATTCCGCAGAATGGCATAATAGGACGTCCAACTTTGGTCGGTCCAGTCATAACTGTTGTGGGCGCTAGACCAGCCATCTTTTTGGGTATGCTGCATCACCCCGGCAATATTGCCATACCCCAGATCAACCACCCGTTGGGCGGTTTGGGTAGTAACGGTACTGATCAACAGGTTGGGATGAGCGTTGGCCGGATCGACACCATTGGGGTTGATGTTAATCTCTTCCAGGTCATAACACGAAGGCAGGACCAGGAAAAAGGGTGTAATAAGGAGGATCAATATATTTTTGAAACGATACATGAATGTACTTTTTAGTGGATGATTAAAAGGTGAAATTCACTTTGAACCCGATGGGTAATACCCAAGGTTCTACGTTATATCGCTCGATTCCTTGCTTGAACTGCGTTCCCCGATTGCCCGTCGAAGCTTCGGCCTGAAAAGCGCGTTCGGGGTCGATACCGATCTTGGCTTTGGTCCATAGCACGATGTTGCGGCTGTACAACGATACGGTCAGGTCGCGCATTCCTCCCAATTTATTAAGGATGTTGGAAGGGAGGCGATAGCTGAGAGATATTTCCCGCAATTTGACAAAATCGGCATCGAACATAGACGCACGTGCAAATTCCCAGGGATAACTCACCACATAGGGTAGATAGGGAATGGGATTGTTATCGCCCAGGTTCTCTGCATAAGTACCGTCGGGCAACTGTACGACCCCGGGTACGAAGTAACCGTCGTAGACGACAAAGCCACTAAAATCTTCGGGGAAGCCTCCGTATTCTCTCGTTGGTCCACCCACTACGTTGAAACCATCGATGATCAATTCGTCTTGGTTGGCCACTAGCCAATCTCGTAGCTCCTTGCCACTGCGGCCTTCGGGGTTGATTAGATTGTCTAACCAATGCTGCGAATTAACGCTTTCGGTCAGGTAGCGGTAGGTCTGTGAAATGAACTGACCACCCTTTCGCCAGTCGATGGTGAAGTTGAGGGTGAAATTTTTGAAGGA